>JAZFTY010000382.1:0-4454 GCA_036446935.1 Acidobacteriota bacterium
TACGGGACACGAGGTCCCGATCACGAGAAGTCCGGTTATGACGCGCTCCTGCAGGCACGCACCGGGATCCTCAGTGTGACGGGTGGGTCCGATAATCCATCCATTCAGGTTGGAGTTCCCCTTCTGGACATGGGCAGTGGGATGTGGACGGCACTGGGTATTATGGCAGGATTATTCGAGCGTCAGCGCTCGGGCCAGGGCCAAAGAATCGAGAGTTCGTTGTTCCAAACCGGGGTGAGCTGGATGACTTACCCCTTGCTCTGCCGCCAGTTTACGGGTCAGGATCCGGTACCACACGGGAGGTGTCATCCCGAATTTGCCCCCTATGGTGATTTTCCGACCGCCGATGGTCGACTCCTGATCGGCGTATCCACGGACCGTCTCTTTGCCCGGTTGTGTATGGCCCTCGAGCAAATTGAGTGGACCGAGGACCCGCGTTTTTCCACCAACAGCGACCGCCTGGAGAATCGTGAGCAACTGGGTGAGGAAATGGCATCGGTCCTGAAAGAATCGCCTATAGAGGAGTGGCTGAAAAGGTTCGATGAGTATGGCGTTCCTGTGAGCCCGGTGCAGACGCTGGGCGATTTACTCAACGATGCCCAGCTGGCAGCCTTAGAGCAGCTTCAGGAGATTGATCTACCGAATACAGAGGACGCCACGGTGCGTTTGCCCCGTCTGCCGGTTGAGTTCTCTCTGGGCCCTAAGGGTGTTGCGGGACCACCCCCGAAGCTGGGCGAGCACGGTCGCCAAATATTGACTGAAATCGGGCTGAGCGCTGGGGAAATGGACAGTTTGGCTCATCGGGGAATCATCCGACTCGCCCCGGATCGATAAGGATCAACCATTCAAAATATGAGGTCAAGACAATGATGAACTATTTTAAAGATCCTCACGTTCAAAGGAGGTTCACCTGCTTTTTGCTGGTTCTGCTCTCTGCGATCTTTTCGTTGAGTGCCCAGCAGACCCTGACCCTTCAGGAAGCTCTGGCTCAAGCCCGCAACAATCAGCTTTACCAGGCCCGACTGGCGCAAATAGAAGTGCTGAAAGGTCGGTCAGAACAGGCCGGAAAGAAGCCCAATCCCCGGTTGGAATCCGAACTGGAAAGTGCGGTGATCTCCAAGGATAGAGAAGATTACGTGGTTTCCATACTTTTCTCCAATACCTGGGAGCGAGGAGGTCCAAGAGAATTGCGCCAGCAGATTGCTCAAGCCGAATTGGAACAGGCTGCTCTGGAAGCGGAACATCATCTGAGAACTTTGACCTCCGAGATTCATCTTGTCTATCTGGAATTGCTGCGACTTCAAAGACGGGTTACCCTTCTGGAGGGTCACAGCGAGAAGGTGAATCAGCTTCTCCAATTTGATCAGGTGCGGGTGCGGGAAGGCGAAATTCCTTCTCTCAATCCCGATTACCTGCTCGCCGAGGTAACCATCCACGCAGCTCAAAAGGGGCAGATGGAAAGCCAACACCGACTGGCCCAGTATCGACTGAACGTCCTCATGGGAGCACCCGTTGAGGCCGAACATGTGGTGGTCGAGGAGCAGAGACAGGAGGTGCCACTTCCTGTTCTGGATCAGGCCCTCAGCTTCGCCTTGAAAAACCGGGCCGATCTGAAAAGCATGCGCAGTTCCATCGAACAGGCCGATTTTCAAATCAATATGGAGAACGCCACAGGGAAGAGGGATTGGGAATGGGGAGTGGGATACCAATACGGTCGCGACACCCTGCAAGGCGATGACTTCTTTCCTTCGGGCATCATCGAGTCCATAGATTCTACCTCCCATCGCCTGCTTCTGAACGTTTCGATTCCCCTTCCCTTGGGGGATAATAATTCTGGAAATGTGGCCTCAGCCATAGCCGCCAAGAGGGTCCGAGAGAGAGAACTGGCTCATACAGAATCCGTCATCCGCAGCGAAGTCCTCTCCGCCTACCAGGAGTACCAATTCAATCAACAGAGAGGCGAACTGTATCGAGAAGTCCTGTTGCCCAAGCTGCAAGAGAGTGCCCAACGCTTGGATACGGCCTACCAGTTGACCGGAGAAGACGTCACAGTGTGGATGGGCATCCAAAGAGATTTCATAGGGGCAGCTCTACAAGGTCTGGAAGCCGATTTCCAACTGCGAGCATCCGTGGTAAAATTGGAACAAGCTGTGGGTGGATCGCTTGAAGAAGTGCTGCAATCCTCCTCTCCATAGGAGGAATTTGAAGATAGTCATTTTTCCCGTTTGAGGAACATTTCAGTCTAAGGAGCGTCTAGAAAGATGGTGAGAGAAAAACTGGTTATCTCTTTCTTTCTTCTCAGTTTTCTGGCAGCCGGGACTTCAGTCTGGGCCCATGAGGGAGTGATCCACGCAGACGGAGTCGACCTGCATTTCCGATCGGAAACTCTCCTGGTCGGCCCGGACCAGCGCTTCCGGGTGACCCTGGTCCATTTGCCCGATGTTCCTGTGACCGGCCAGAATGTGCAGTTCTTGGTTCGTTTGGAAGAAATCCTGGCTGAAGCTGATCCTCTACTGGGTGGGGAAGCCCCCCTGACGCCGGAATTTTTCCAGGTCAGGCTCGAAGGAGAGGGGGGATCGAGCCTCCCTGTGGAAGTCCAACTGGAGGATGGGGAAGCGGGTGTTTTCCGTTTCAATCATGTTTTTGCTCGATCGGGAGAATGGAAACTCCTCTTTGAGTTTCAGGACACCAATAAAGTCCAGGGAAGTGGGGAGTTGATCATTCCACTGGAGGCGGCACCGGCCAATTGGCCCCTGCTGCTGTTCCAGGGGATGATTATTTTGACCTCCCTGGGCCTGGTGGTCCAGCGCTTCAGATCTCCCCCTACGGGGGGATCTTCGCTGCTCTTCGCTGTCATTATCCTCTCGATCGGGGCGACCACCCTGCTTCTTGCAAACAATTATTGGCTTTCCAGCGATCTGGGGACCTTGGAAATCGAAGCGCTTTGGGCTCCTCTCGAGGAATCTCCTGGCCTGGAAGATTGGGTCCGGACACCTGAGACGCCTCTTGAGGAGCCCTCGTTCGTCTCTGGAACTCGAATGTTGGTGGGCACGGTTCGGCACGCCACCAATCGACTGATCCAGGTACGCAGTCCTTTGCCAGGAACGGTCGTTTTCAATAATGGCGTTCCTCAGATCGGAGACAGGGTGAAATCGGGTGATGTCCTGGCGACCATCCAAAACCAGTTCATCGTGCACGACTATTCTCATCTTCTGAATCTGCGCTGGGAACTCCTGAAGAGGGTCATGGAAACCAGCGAGAAACAGGTCCAGGCCGATACAGCCCACCAGAGGGCGGCAAGCCTTTTGGATCTGGGCGTCATTTCACGTCGCGAATTCGAGTTGAGAGAAGTGGAGTTCAACCAAGCCGACACGACGCTCAAGAAGGCACAGGAACGTCTCAATTTACACGACACCCAGCTCCGAAGAAGTGATCTACACGAGACCCAGCTTCTTTCCCCCATCGACGGCCACATCAGCCGCGCCACTTATTCTGAAGGACAGCTGATCTATGAGGACGATCCCATTTTTGAAATCGTCGACCTCTCTGTTGTATGGGTGGAGGTCTTTGCGCTCCCTCAAGACATTGCTCAAATGGGAGCCGAGTCCGAGGTCACCTTGCGTTCCACAGTTTTGAACCAGATGTTCAGGGGACACTTGGTAGAAGTCAGGCCCGATGTGGAGGATGAATCCAAGGCCTTCCGGGTGCTCTACGAAGTAAAGAATCCCGATTTGTGGTTGAGGCCGGGAATGCTGTTGAATGTCTACCCGGCAGCGGAGGATGAAAACGCTCAGCAGGCGTCCCAACCAGCCAAGCTGGGGGCGGGCAACTGAATGAGGAAGTTAGGGCTCTTGGCCATTACGCTGATTCTGGCTCCGAACGCAGGCCCCGTGCAGGCACAAGTCGAAGAAGAGATAGGGTCTGCAGAGATCAACTTCACCCCCCTCGGGCAGACTCTGAGATTCCAGGGCGAGATCATTCCCCGGCCTGATCTGACCGTTGAAGTGGTGGCCTCCATGTGGGGGATAATTTACCTGGAAGAGGGAGTCCATGAGGGGGCCAAGGTGGAAAAGGATCAACCCCTGGCCCGCACCGTTTTAGAGCTTCCCGCTCTGGAGCGGCTTCCACTGGATGACCGCACCCTGGAAATCGAGCAATATCTGGAAGTTGCCAAACAAAGAGCTCGTCTGGCCATGGATGACTACCAGCGGGCTGTGGAAATCAGCAAGGAGAATCCGGACTTTGAGGCGGAAGCGAATCGGCGCAAACAGATCTACCAGGACTCTCTCAAGGCGCTTCAGATCGTCAATCAGCAGAACACCCGGCAATTAGGGGTCATTAAAAGGCGCGACCCCAGGACTGTCATCATCAAATCCCCCTTGTCCGGTTACATTGACGAAATCTATTTCGTGCCGGGTGACATCAACCCCGACGGTGAGTTTCGAAAACTCTTG
>JAZFTY010000383.1:0-4642 GCA_036446935.1 Acidobacteriota bacterium
TACACGGCCGGGCCAATCGCGGCAGATGGCAAGATCTTTGCCGGTCTCTCCTGCAATGTGGGTACCCTCATACCCTGCTTCATGACCGCCCATGATGCGGCAACGGGAAAACTGCTGTGGCGAAGGGAGTCGATCGCCGGACCCGGAGACCCCGAAGAGCACAACGCGACCTGGGGTGGTGTGCCCTATGAGGAGCGAAAGAAGGGCTCCTTCTGGATGACCGGAAGCTACGACCCCGACTTTAAGATGGTCTACTGGACCACCGGCAGTTCCTATCCCTATCCGGAGATCCTCAAGGGAACGGGCGCGGGAGCGGTGCTCTACACCAACTCGCTCCTGGCCCTGGACGCCGAGACTGGGGCCATCAGGTGGTTTTTCCAAATGATGCCCCGCGACAACTTCGATATGGACCATCAGGATAATCCCATCCTGGCCGACGTGGAAATTCGCGGAGTTCAACGAAAGGTCGTCTACACCCTGGGTAAAACCGGCATCCTGTGGGCTCTGGATCGGGAGACGGGAGAGCATCTGTGGAACCGGCAGTTGGTGACCCACCAGAACATCTTCGAAGACATCGATCCTGAGACCGGTGCCATTACCATGAATGAAAAGATCATTCCCAGGGAGGTGGGGACCTCTCACCTGGTCTGCCCGGGAATGCGAGGGGGGAAGCTGTTTCAAACCGACGCCTATAATCCCAAGACGAACATGCTCTACAGCCCGGTCACGAATGAATGCATTGTCTTTCGGATCCTGCCGACGGAGGTCAGCGTCTCAGGACTCGATTTCGGGCAGATCGAGCATATGGAAGGGGCAGCCGGTAATGTGGGGAGGTTGGCTGCGGTTTCAGCTTCCACGGGCCAGCTGGTGTGGACCTATGATCAACGCGCCGCCATCGGCTCTGTGTTGACCACAGCGGGCGGATTAGTCTTTGCGGGAGATTTCCATCGGTATTTCAGGGCCCTTGACGCCCAGACCGGCGAGGTGCTTTGGGAAGTTCCGCTCAGCGGTCCTGTGACCGGCTATCCGATTAGCTATGCCGTCGATGGGAAGCAATACGTGGCCGTGGGTGCGGGAGAAGGTACGGGTGGGCAGCGCCACATCGGCCAGCTGTACCCCGAGTTGCAAGCTCCTGCAGGAAGCAACATTTTGATGGTATTCGCGCTGGGGGAGTGATGCCCAGGCAGAAAAGAGGAACATCGTGAATTCCAAGGACAAAAAGAAAAAAGGAATCAGCCGTCGAGAATTCGTCCGGGGGGCAGGGGCCGGAACTGTTGCATTAGCCGGCGCAGGCGCCCTGCCCACACTGAAGGCCCAGGCGAGTGGGCCCGGCGCCATTCCCGAGCAGTGGGATCTGGAGGCCGACTTCGTGGTGATCGGCTCCGGGGCCGCCGGACTCCCCGCAGCCATCCGGGCAGCCAACCAAGGAGCCTCGGTGATCGTGGTTGACGCCAATTACGACATCGGCGGCCACGCCTTACTCAGCGGAGGAAACGTCGCTCTGGGTGGTGGGACCTCTGCCCAAAAGAAATATGGGATCAAGGATTCGCCGGACATTCTGTTTCGGGATCTGACCGACTGGTCCATTGTGGAGTCCAACGGGATGCCCGATTACCGATATAACGACCGAGGCATCCAGCGGGCTCTTGCCGACAACGAGGCTGCCACCTATGAATTTCTGGTGGAAAATGGCGTCCCCTTCGCGGATAGGATCCCGGACACAAGGGGCGGGCACGCCATAGGAATTTCCGCACCCCGGGAGAACCACACCGTCAGTAATACGCCACCCGGCCTCGAGTCTCCCTCGGGCTCAGGGGGAACCAACCTCATCAGGCCTTTGGAGGCCAGTGCCCGAGCAAAGGGCGTCAAGTTCCTGCTCAACTACCACATGGACGTCATCTTCCGCGAGACTCCCACCTCGGGACGGATCTTGGGCATTGAGGCCAGCTACACGCCCACAATCCTGCCCAACAGCACCACCCCTCTTAAAAGCTTCCGCTCCCAGGGAAACATCGAAAGGGACGCGGAGACGGTTACCGTCAAGGCCAAAAAAGCGATCATGATCGCCACCGGCGGGCACACGGGCAACGTCCATTTCCGCAGGATGCTCGACCCCAGACTGACCGAGGAGATCCAGTATGGCGGTGCTCCCTTCTCCCTTCAGGACGCCAGCGGAGAACTGGCCGGCATGGCCATCGGGGCCTCCTTTTGGGGTACGGCCAACCAGACCTTTGAAAGAAATGGATTCATCAGGAAGCGGAACCTGATTGGAGCGCAGTATCTTTACGTCTCCTGGATGCCCGATAGCCCCATATTCCCCCTGGTCCGGGCCCGGGGTCTGCGGGTTCGCGATTGGCAAAACCTGATCCTGGTCAACCAGGTGGGCAAGAGGTTCTACGATGAGACCCAGGGAAACTGGCCACTAGGAAGCGTTGCCGGCTTCCTGGATCCCTATATCCCGGAGGACTGGCGCAATGCCAGAAGAGTCAAGCACGGTTCCTCCAACTACATGGACGCCCTTTTGGCCATGAACGAGGGATCGACCGCTCCCGACTACGCACCGGGACCGACCTGGGCCATCTTCGATGCCGAAGCCGTCAAACGGCAAAGATGGGACCCTCAGCCACCCTTTACCGATCCCCATTACTTTTTCAGCGCCGACACCCTGGCGGAACTGGGCACCAGGCTCAAGAAAAACCCCTATCAGAAAGTCGAAATGCCGGCTGGAAATCTGAAGGCGACAGTGGCCCGATACAACTCCTTTGTGGAGTCCGGCCACGACCCGGACTTCGAAAAACCCTCCCCTCTGTACAAGATCAACACCCCTCCGTTTTACGCTGCCTGGGCCGGGCCTGTGGTCCACGATAGCTATGCGGGCCTCAGAATCAACATGAAGTGCCAGGTGATCGACGTGAAGGGTGAGGTCATCCCGGGCCTTTACTGCGCAGGAGAGTCGGCCGGTGGGTGCAGTCAGCATGGCACAGGCCGATGCACGACCCTGGGGTACATCGCTGGTAAGGAAGCTGCCTCGGAACCCGGGTAACCACAGACCGCAGCCGGCAGACCGGCTGACCACATGAGGAGCCAACGATATGAAAAAAGCCACCGACTTTGATCAGAAACTTCTCAACCTCTTTGACCGCTACGTTCACGGCCAGATCAACCGCCGTGAGTTTCTGGAGGGTGCCTCCAAGTTCGCGGTAGGCGGCCTGTCGGCCGCCGCCATATTGGAAAGTCTCAACCCTCAGTATGTTCAAGCCCAGCAAATTCCAGAAGACGACCCGCAACTCAGGACCGAGACCATTGAATACCCTTCCCCGCAAGGATCCGGAACCATCCGGGCCTACCTGGCGCGGCCTGCAAATTCAAGCGGCAACTTGCCCGGGGTGGTGGTGATCCATGAGAACCGGGGCCTCAATCCCCATATCAAGGATGTAGCACGACGCACCGGCCTGGCCGGCTTTTTGGCTCTTGCCCCGGACGCCCTCACCCCTTTAGGGGGCTATCCGGGAAATGACGATGATGGCCGGGCCCTTCAGAGGGAGCTCGATCGAGGAAAAATGACCGAGGATTTTGTGGCCGCAGCACTCCACCTGAAATCGCATCCCGAATGCAGCGGGCGAATCGGCGTTGTGGGCTTCTGCTTCGGGGGAGGCATGGCCAACACGCTTGCCGTACGACTCCCCGATCTGGCTGCGGCGGTTCCCTTCTATGGAGGGCAGCCGGCGGCCGAGCAGGTCCCCAAAATCAAGGCCCCTCTTTTACTGCACTATGGAGAGCTGGATACGCGAGTCAACAAGGGATGGCCGGATTATGAGGCAGCGCTTAAAGCAAACGGCGTGACCTACACGGCCCATATCTATGAGGGTGCTAACCACGGCTTCCACAACGATACCACGCCCCGATATGATCAGGCCGCAGCGACCCTGGCCTGGCAACGGACCATCGATTTCTTCAACCAGACATTGCGCTAGGTAACCCTGATCCAGGCTAGAAGACCCTAAAGAATCGGGGCGATGAGCAGGTGGACCAAGGGAGCCAGGATCATGAGCAGCAGCGTTGCCACCGCGCCCACCTTGACCATCTCCCTCATATCCAGGTAGCCGGAAGCGAAAGCCGTCCCCGCCGAGGCTCCTGCCCAGGGAAACATGATTCCCACCGCCAGGTTGGTGATCAGGATGGCCATGCTGGCGGGGTTGAGTCCCAGGTCGACGGCTGCGGGAATGAAGATACTACAAAAAAGAGTGGCTGCAGCCGTTCCCGAGAACAGGTTGGTGCCCACGACCACCGAACCGGCAGCCAAAAAGGGTAAGCCCGAAGCTCCGATACCCAGGCTTGCCACCAGTTCTTTCAAAAACTCCAGGACTCCAAATTCGGTAAGAGCATCCGCCATTCCCACCGCCCCGGTACACAGAAAGATGATGTTCCAGGGAGCGTGTTCGGTCATGTCGCGCCACACCAGTGTCCCCTCGCCCTTGCCGAAATTGACGGGAAGAAGAAAGAGGACAAAGAGAATGACCGGTGGAACCACCCAGGTCGCCAGTGCGACACGCAGATATAGGGCAAAGGGATGCTGTGCGCCCACAGCGAGAGCAACCAGAGAGGGAAAGGTAAAAAGAAAAACCATTCCGAAAAAGCTGAT
>JAZFTY010000384.1:0-3452 GCA_036446935.1 Acidobacteriota bacterium
GATGCTCGGCAACTTCTCCTTTGGCGACTATTTCAAGCAAGAAGCCATCGAGTGCGCCTGGGAGCTGTGCACAAAGATCTACAAACTTTCCGGGGAGCGACTCTACATCACCGTCTATCGAGACGACACCGAGGCTCTGGAACTTTGGAGGGACCGGGTGGGCATTCCTGAAGAACGCATCTTCAAGATGGGTGAAAAGGAGAACTTTTGGTCCATGGGAGACACCGGGCCCTGTGGACCCTGTTCGGAACTGCATTATGACCTGGGCGTCAGTCCAGCCGGCCATAGCGACTGCTCCTTGGAATGCGACTGCGGGCGATATATGGAAATCTGGAACCTGGTGTTCATGCAGTTCAACAGAGATGCCTCAGGAAAAATGACACCCCTTCCTTCCCCTTCCATCGACACTGGAATGGGATTGGAGAGAATCACCTGTGCGCTCCAAGGGGTCCAGAGTAATTACGACACCGATCTGTTTCAACCCATCATTCTGGAGGCTTGCCGCCTGACCGGTGTGAGCTACGGCGAGGACGAGAAAAAGGATGTCAGCTTGAGGATTCTAGCTGACCACAGCCGGGCCTGTGCCTTTCTCATCAATAATGGAGTCGTGCCTGGCAACGAAGGCCGAGGGTATGTGCTCAGAAAAATTCTCAGGCGGGCCGTGCGCCACGGAAAGATGCTGGGGACAACCGATCCATTTCTCTATACGCTCACCGCCCTGGTCTGTGATCTCATGAAAGACGCTTACCCCGAACTGCTGGAGACTCGTGAGTACTCTGCCAAAATCGTGAACCACGAGGAAGAGAAATTCAGCAGCACGCTTGATCACGGGATGCAACTGCTGGACGAGATGTGTGAAAAGCTCGCCAAGAAGAACCAGCGGGTATTGCCCGGTGAAGAACTATTTCGCCTCTATGACACCTATGGGTTCCCTCTCGATCTGGCTCAGGAGGTTGCCGCGGAGCGCGAACTGGAGGTGGATGAAAAGGGCTTTTACGCTGAGATGGAGAAACAGCGTGAAAGGGCCAGGGTCAGTTGGAAGGGTACGCAAAAGGAGATCAAACCCATCTATCAGGAACTCGCCGATCAGGACCTGACCACGGAATTCACCGGATATACCGAGACCCATGATGTCTCGGGCCATGTTTTGGCCATCCTTGAGGACGACCAACTGGTGGAGGAACTGGCCGAGGGACAGACCGGAGAGATTGTCCTGGATCGAACTCCTTTTTACGCCGAGGCCGGTGGCCAGGTTGCCGACAAAGGAGTCCTTCACAATGACACCGCCCGGGCTTCGGTAAAACACGTCTACAGTCCCCTCCGTGATCTTCGCCTCCACAAGATCAAGGTGAAGAATGGTCGCTTGAGAAAAGGCGACGCCGTACTGTGCAGTGTTTCTTTGGAGGAGCGAACCCCTATTACCCGTAACCATACCGCTACGCATCTTCTGCAGGCGGCCCTGCGTGAAGTTCTCGGCGAACACGTCAAACAGGCAGGATCACTGGTGGCTCCGGACCGTCTACGCTTCGATTTCACCCACTACAAACCGCTCACCAGCGCGGAACTCCTCGGAATCGAGGAGCTGGTCAACAAGAAAATTAGAGAAAACATCCAAGTGCAGACCCAGGTCCGGGAGCTGGATGACGCCATCCAGGAAGGAGCCATGGCGTTGTTTGGAGAGAAGTATCAGAAGGAGGTTCGGGTCGTCAAAATCTCTGGCTTCAGCATGGAATTGTGTGGAGGGACTCATGTTGAGCGAACCGGCGACATCGCTCTCTTTAAGATCGTGAGCGAAAACGGTGTTTCTGCCGGCGTCCGCCGACTGGAAGCGACAACCGGTGAAGGCGCCCTCTCTCGATTCTTCGAAAACGAGGCTTTGCTGGACAGGCTTTCCGGAGATCTGAAGGTTCGGCCCCGAGAACTGGAAGAGACCGTGCAAAGAATCGTGCGAGAGCTCAAGGAGACCCACAAGAAGTTGGATGAGCTGCAGTTGAAGTTGGCCCAGAAGGAAAGCAGCAACATTCTGGACGAGGTTCGTGAGATCGAAGGGGTACGGGTCCTCTCTCAGAAAGTCGAAGGTCTGGATCGCAACCGCCTGCGCGAATTGGCCGACCAACTCAAGAATCGCCTCAAGAGCGGTGTCGTGGTCCTGGGGACTCATACCAACAGTAAAGTGAGTCTGGTGGCCATGGTGACCTCGGACCTCACCGACCGAATTAGTGCCCATGACCTGATTGGCAAGATAGCTTCTCTAGTCGACGGTGGGGGCGGTGGCAAGCCGGATATGGCTGAAGCGGGTGGGAAAGATCCCTCCCGTTTGAGTGAAGCTCTGGAGGAGACCTACCGGGTGGTGGGGGAGTTTCTGAACTGACCTGCCCCACCTGACCACCCGACCAACTGACCACCTGACCGGGGCGAAAGTACGAAGTCACGAAGTGACAGCACGACCGCACGAACGCGCCTGACTTGCAACGCCAAACCTGAAATTTGTACCCTGTTAGTGGGACTTCAAATCTGACATGGGGACTTCAAACCTGAAACTGTGAATCCGAAGCACTGACAAAGCGCACAGACTGATCTTCTCCGGAACGCATGCATCTTAGAAGCACCATCTTTTTGACCTTGGTTCTGATCCTCCTTGCCAACCCATCTCTTCGGGCGGACAGTATGGGTTCTTCTGTGGATAAGACCGACCCCAAGATCCTCACCAACATGGGCGGAGGCCAGAAGTCCACAGGAGTGGATTCCCGAACCAGATACATCTCTTTGATCAACGAGTGGGCGCCTCTATACAATTTGGATGCCAATCTGGTGGAGGCGGTCGTGGCTGTGGAAAGCAATTACGATAGGTTTGCCGTCTCCAAAAAGGGAGCCCAGGGTCTGATGCAGTTGATCCCAGCTACAGCAAAGCGATTTGGCGTCCGTGATGCCTTTGATCCGGCCGACAACATCCGGGGTGGAGTCCGCTATTTGAACTTCCTCATGAGTTATTTTCAAGGGAACCTGGAGCACGTACTGGCCGCCTACAACTCCGGAGAACAAACGGTAGTTCGTTATCACGGAGTGCCTCCCTATCCGGAAACTCAAAGTTACATCCGCAAAGTCACGAGTCTGTACCATGCCTTGAATTCAGCAGAGGCTCCGGCCCCCGTCAAGTGGCAACGAGGCAAGTTTCGACTCAAACGCATCATCCTGCCCAACGGAAGTATTCTCTACACCAACACCAAATAAGACCGCTGACCCCGGTCAGCGGAAATTCCAAATCCCAAATCCCAAATTCAAAATCCAAAACTTGGAACCTGGAACCCCAAACCTGGAACTTGGAACTTGGAATGCGTAAAAAGCGCGATTCGAGCCCAGACCTCCTGACCGACACGAAAGCAGGACAGCACGACAGCACGAACGCACGGAAGCGCGCTTCGCGCGCTCAGTGACACCCATATGTTCTATAC
>JAZFTY010000385.1:0-2261 GCA_036446935.1 Acidobacteriota bacterium
CTAGGAAATCGTCACAGGGTCGATAGACTGCTGAGGACGCAGTTCTTGGTTGATCGGTAAGGCCTGGTAGATCACCTTCTCCTTTTTGGGATCGTAACGAGCCGTGATGCGGCGTCGCCAGAGTGGGTCATCACGAGTCGGGTAATCGGTCCGATGATGGGCGCCGCGGCTCTCCTGGCGCACCAGTGCCATGCCGGCGACGAGTCGTGCATTGGAGAGAAGATTGTTGATCTCTTGATCGCTCCTCTTTGGGTGGTCCGAAAAGGGCATTTCCAGCAGGCCTGCCAGAGCCGATTCCAGCCCTTCCTGGGATCGAAGAGCGCCAAGGTTCTCACCGACAACGGCCTGAATGGCTGCCTTGAGAGTGTTGGGGGAAGTCGTTCGAGTGACGGGCCAAGCGTCGATCTTCAGAGAGCCCGTTTGCTCAGGAGTGAAACGGGACGGCTCCCCGACCATGGCCTGGCCGGTCCGGGCACCAAACACCAAGCCTTCCAGCAAAGAGTTGCTGGCCAGGCGATTGGCTCCGTGAACGCCGTTGCAGGCCACCTCTCCTGCTGCAAACAATCCGGGCCGCGTGGTTCGGCCCTGCCCATCCGAGAGGACGCCACCCATGATGTAATGGGCCGCCGGGTACACAGGAATATATTCTCTGGTGATGTCCAATCCAAACTCCAAACAAGTTTGAAAGATCCGAGGGAAACGCTGTTGAAGATACTCTGAATCGATGCCCGTCGCGTCAAGGAAAACCGAGTCACTCTTTAAACGCTTACATTCGGCCAGGATGGAACGTGACACCACGTCGCGCGTGGCCAGATCATTGAGGGGATGATAGCGGGACATGAAAAGTTCCCCGTTTGCGTTTCTCAGGCGTCCCCCTTCGCCTCGAAGAGCCTCAGACAGGAGAAAGGGGGGAGCACCCGGGAGTTTTAACACGGTGGGATGGAATTGAACGAACTCCATATCGGCCAGGGAAGCACCCGCCCTGAAGGCCAGAGCACAACCATCGCCGGTAGCAATATCGGGGTTGGTGGTGGCCGGATAGAGGACTCCCAGGCCGCCCGTGGCCAGAAGCACGGCTTGAGCCGTCAACTCGCTGACCTGGCCCGTTTCCTCATCCAGATAGGCCACTCCCCGGCATTTTCCTGCCTTCATGAGAAGATCCAGTACAAAGGATTCACTCATGAGATGGACGCTCTTGAGGCTCCGCACCTTTCGAATCAGAGCGCGGTGAATTTCTCGGCCCGTGGAGTCCCCACCCGCGTGTAAAATGCGATTCCGAGTATGGGCCGCTTCCCGGCCAAAGGCCAGTTTCCCACCCTCCTGATCGAATGGAGTACCCCAGTCGATCAACTCCTGAATCCGAGCAGGACCCTCTTCCACGAGCGTCCGAACCGTTTTTTCATCACACAGACCGTTCCCTGCCCTGATCGTGTCGTCGAAGTGAAGTCCAGCTGCATCGTCGCCACCCAAGGCCACGGCGATCCCACCCTGTGCAAACTCGGTGTTGGAATTCTGAGTTCGGGATTTGGTCAGAACCAGAACCTGTCCATGAGAAGCCAGCTCGATGGCGGCTCGGACACCCGTAATGCCAGCTCCAATAATAATGAAATCAGGATTCCGCACGGAGTTTCTCACCTCTTTGTTTTAACTGCCTTTAGCCCGCATCATGCATAAATTCTCTACTGCATCACCGAAATCACTCGGCCTGACTGTGTTGCGACTCCGTCGGCCTCCTCAGCGTACCCTATAGTACGCTTGCGGGGGCCTCGGTCGCGCGCCTTGCCAGGCCGGTGCTTTCGCCGCTTCGTGACGAGAACCTATGCATAATCCGGGCTAAGAGCCATTTATTATACTTGACGGAGAATAGGTCCCGAGGAGTATGATAGGTAAAAGTATTCCTACTTTAGAAAATGTGAAGAAAGGAGCGGTTAATGGCTCAATCAATAACTCTCAAAATTAACGGCCAATCCCACACCGTCGAGGCGGAACCGGATGTTCCCCTACTTTGGGTGATCCGGGAATATCTCCAAATGACCGGCACCAAGTTTGGTTGTGGCATTGCCCAGTGTGGTGCCTGTACGGTACACGTGGACGGACAGCCCATGCGCTCCTGTCAGCTTCAGGTGATCCGGGCGGTGGGCCGTGAGATTACCACCATCGAGGGGATTCGTGAGGATCATCCGGTCAAGCAGGCCTGGATTGATATTCAGGTACCGCAGTGCGGTTACTGCCAGTCGGGGCAGATCATGTCGGCAGTGGCC
>JAZFTY010000386.1:0-4440 GCA_036446935.1 Acidobacteriota bacterium
TCCCAACTCAGGGAGGTTTCATCCCACTCGACAGTGACCCCCTGGGTGTGAGGGTCGGCCTGAACTGAAGCGACACCCTCAAGCTCGCTCAATTCCCGGCGAATCGTCATCACGCAGTGATCACAGGTAATATTGGGCACCCGGAATGTCTTTGTTTCCATATCTCTTTCTCCTGTCTTTAGTGTCTCGCTCCATGAATACGATGCCGTTTGTGGCGAGCGCGAGGGCGTCGAGTTCACGAAGCGACGACGACGCGATGTCAGTGACATCGTGGAGAAGGAGCGACAAAGAAATCGATGCCGTCCCGCTGCCACCCTTCGGGCTAATGGGGGTTGCGGGCGATCTCTGTGTCGCTCGCAAACCCCATCAGCAAACGATATCGTATTCATGGAACGAGACACCTATCGTCTTCCTGCCTTCTTGAAGACGTTCAGAATCTCTCCAATGACCCGCTCTCGTTCATCGGGGTCGTCTCCTCGAATGGCGGTGGTGGCACAAGTGTGCAAGTGCCGGTCCAGAACCCGGCTGTTCACTTTGTCCAGGGCCCGTTGTACGGCCACGATCTGGTTCAGGATATCCACGCAATACTGGTCACTTTCCACCATGCGAGCGATACCGCCTACGTGCCCTTCAATGCTCTTGAGCCGTTTCAAGATATCGGATGTCACTTCTTGACTCATGGTCCTCCTACCCCACCCCCCTAGGGTGGGGGTCAATGGCTTATTATTAAACTCAACACCCACAGTTGTCAAGAAGTAGGGATGGCTATTTCTCGGCGTCCTGGTCCGAGAGGATGGCGATCAGGGAAAGGGGGTCAATGCGGGTTCCGTTGAGACGCACCGTCCAATGCAGGTGGGGGCCCGTGACCCGACCCGTGGCTCCCACGTAGCCAATCACTTCTCCGGGGGACACCCGATCCCCTTCTGCCACGGCGAAACGGGAAAGATGCCCGAAATAAGAATAAAGACCCTGCCCATGATCCAGGATTATGGTGTTCCCCGAATAGTAGAGAGGAGAAACCAGAACCACCTTCCCGGTATTGGGAGATTTCACGAGGGTTCCCTCATCGGCGTCAAAATCGGTGCCGGTATGGGGGCTGCGCGGTTGCCCGTTCAAAATACTGCGCTTGCCAAAGCCACTGGTGGGCGCTCCCGGGACCGGTGACTGAAAGGAGCTGTTCCAGATTTTCTCAGGATTGAGGGCGGCAAAGATCTCTCGGGTTCTCTTGGATTCCCTGCGGATGCGCTCCAGTTCCTGCTGGGGAGGATTGACGAATTTCTCATCGACCGTGAGCCGGCGAGTCGGAAATTCCTTATCGAGCACTCGGAGTAAGTAGGTAGCTTCTACAGACAATCCGGCAACCGTGGATCCCGTGAGATTCAACGAGTAGTCGTCCGGGGTGGTTTCCAGATCGATGCCGACCAGTCCTTCCCATACCCTGCCATCCTCGGTGGGATAAAAAACAAACGCTTTCCCAAAAGCTTTCACCTGCATGCTGCTCAGGGGCACAGCGCTCTGAGCCCTAAGGAGGACGGCCTCTCCCGGCTGCAGGGAGCGGGCCAGATGAGAAATTTCCAGTTGGGACTCGTCTTCACCAGCAGCCCAGGAGGGCAGGATCAGAAGGATCCAAAAGAGTGTCCGCCAGTTCAAGGATCACCTCTTTTCATTTTTTCTTCGACACTGCGAACCTTTTCCGCCGATGTTTGTGACCGATCCGTACGGGTTCCCACCTTGAGGCTGGTTGAAATTCGAGGGGCCCCCATTTCGTGAACCCGAAGGTGACATTTCTTAATGGCCCTCATCACGGTGTCCCATTCTCCCTCAATGTTGGTCCCGTTGGCGTGCAATTCGACCTGCAGTCCTTCCTCCTGGAGAATCTGCTCACAGGCAGCAATATAGTCAGAAAGGCTGACACCTACTCCTAAGGGAATCAGGCAAAACTCAACGATGACATTCATGGGTGTGCTGTCGCTTAGTGCCTCGTTCCATAAATACGGTGACGTTTGTGGCGAGCGCGACGGCGTCGAGTTCGCGAAGCGACGACGACGCAATGTCAGTGACATCGTGGAGGAGGAGAGACAAAGAAATCGCCGCTGTCCCGCCGCCACCCTTTGGGCTGATGGAGGTTGCGGGTGATCTCTGTGTCGCTCGTCGTCGCCGATGTCCCTGCATCGCCTCCTCCTCGCTCCTTGATCTCCCCTCGCAAGCCCCATCAGCAAACATCATCGTATTTATGGAACGAGGCACTAAGATATCTCGGTTGTCCCGGATTATGTATAATGCGGGTTGGTGAAATCACCCGCTTCTTTCTTCGATTTACAGGGAACTTCCTCACCGGTCGGGCATCTAGATGAATGGAGGAATGACTCGTGGCTTTCTTTCACAGACCACCGATCAAACGATTTAAGGCGTCCAACCTCATGAAGTATGTTCTTCTAATCGCTGCACCCCTACTTCTGGTCGCCCTTTTTGCTCAGAATCGGTCGACATCGGCTACCTCGACCGAGGCCGAAGGAACAGCTCCGGAAGACAAAGCCATTGCCACCTTGGCAGGCGGCTGCTTTTGGTGTGTGGAGGCAGATTTCGAGAAGGTAGCGGGAGTCACAAAGGCGATTTCCGGGTATGCCGGAGGAGAGGAGCGGAATCCGACCTACCCGCAAGTTTCCTCAGGGAGCACCGGACATGTGGAAGCGGTTCAAGTGACGTTCGATCCAAAGCAGATCAGCTATGCCCAGATCCTTAATGTGTTCTGGAAGCATGTGGATCCTACCGATGATGCAGGGCAGTTTGTGGATCGCGGTCGCCAGTATCGAACCGCCATTTTCTATCATGATGAGAGCCAAAGGCAGATTGCGGAAGAGTCCAGGCAGGCACTTGCCTCATCCGCCATCTTCGATCAGCCCATCTTGACCGAAATCAGACCCCTCAAGGATTTCTACGAGGCGGAAGAGTATCATCAGGACTATTACAAAAATCATCCCATCCGCTATCGCTTCTACCGATACAACTCCGGGCGCGACCAGTTTCTGGAAGAGGTCTGGAAAGACAAGAAGGATTTTCAGGTTGTTGAGACCCGTTCGAAATCAAAAGCGGAATACAGACCTCCCGATGAGGCTACGTTAAAGGCCCGACTGACCCAGCTTCAGTACCAGGTTACCCAGGAAGATGCTACCGAATCTCCCTTTCGCAATGAATACTGGGACAATAAGGCCGAGGGAATCTATGTCGATGTGGTCAGCGGAGAAGCCCTGTTTAGCTCTACGGACAAGTTCGTCTCCGGTACGGGCTGGCCCAGTTTCACCAGGCCCCTGTATCCGGAGAATATTGTGGAAAAGGAAGACCGGAGCTTCTTTTCGGTTCGAACCGAGGTGCGCAGCGAACTTGCCGATTCCCATCTGGGTCATCTCTTTACAGACGGCCCGGCACCGACCGGTCTGAGGTACTGCATCAACTCGGCGGCCCTCCGCTTTGTCCCCAAGGATCGTCTGGAGGAGGAAGGTCATGAGGATTACCTCAGCCTGTTCAAGTGATTGAAGCTGAGGCCGTTGCAGGGACGCACAGCCGCGCACCCAGATGGCGCTGATTCTGCCCAGATCCAACGCAATCCAGTTTTTCGTCCACAGAGGGATGGCAGATCATCCAAACTGCATTTTTTTTATCCATAAACTGTCAAAATTGACAGTTTACAGCGCTTGAATCCACAACATAAGATGAGGATGCGGTTCTCGTGGGTTTTACCCGAACCATACCCCTCAATGTGGGCGGGAGCCGCATCCGTACTCTGTCGAAAGGAAAGGAAAGATGAACGTGCCGAGAGAGGAAACACTCCCCAAGAGACTCCTCCGGCTCAAGAAGAGGACGTCTTGGAGCTGGGAAAGAATGTGCCGCGAACTTCATCGAGTGATGGGTCAGGAGGGTCCTTCTCACACCACCCTCTTCCGGTATGCTGTCGGGAAAGTCCGGCGGCGGAACGTACTCACCGAGCGATATGTCAAGGAAGCGATCGACAAAGTAACCGCTGAGTTGATGAACCAGCAAGGGAGCGACAACGGGGCCCGGAAGGAGCCTGTCGAGAAAGAACTGCGGCCCTCGGAGATCCACTTTCGGAAGTTGATCGAAAACGCAAGAGTCCTGATCTATCGCTACAGGCGTATCCCACCGGGCTGTGAGTACATCAACCCAGTGGTCAGGGACATTCTCGGTTACACCCCCGAGGAGTTCTATACCGATCCCGAGTTGGTTCTAAAGATCATCCATCCTGAAGATCAGTCTAGACTGAAGTCAGCCGTCCAAAATTCTGATGTAGGAAATGTGACTCACCGCTTGATTCGTAAGGATGGTAGCGTCGTTTGGTGCGAGGGCGTGCATGTGCCCGTTTATGATGAGGCGGGTCATTGGATTGCTACCGAGGGTATTTCTCGCCATATTACCGATGGTGAG
>JAZFTY010000387.1:0-7020 GCA_036446935.1 Acidobacteriota bacterium
TAAGGAAATTCAGGGACCGCTTGCAGGGAGAGGAGCACCCGCTGAAGCGAACCGGACACATATTGCTGATAAAGAGCGTTGCCCCGCTCCGTGATTTGGAAGCCATAGGTTCCCAGGGCCTTGAGCAAGCGTTGAATGCACATCAAGTGAAACTGGCGGAGGAAATCCCCCACAGTCCTAGTCAGCGAGGCCCTGCTCAGATAGTACTCCCGGTATTCATCCACCTCCTGGGTATCCAATTCGATGGAGTCCTTCAGGAGGGACACCACATCGTAGGAGAGCGGACCCAGGCGTGCATCCTGAAAATCGATGATGTACAGCTTACTGTCTTTCAGCATCAGGTTACGGACGTGATAGTCGCGGTGGCAGAGAACACGAGGAAGGCCGGCCAGCTCAGTGGACAGTCGGGTGAACTCCTCCTTGAGGCTCTCCTCCCGGGTCACTTTCAGCTCCCGATAGCCCTCCAGAAAATGACGGTTGAAAAAGAGAAGTTCCGAGTTCAACTTCTCCTCGTCGAAGGCCAAAACGGAGGCCTCGTAGTGCGGATTCAATGCTTTTGTGCCTTCTTGCTGGATGGTGATGATGTGGTCGATGGCCTGATGAAGGAGTTCCCTGCGCTCTTTCTCTGCCGCGGTGAGGAGCCGATCCTGGAGGGATTCGTTTCCCAGGTCTTCCTGAACAACAATGCCCAGTTCTCCATCCAGGGAGATGATTTCCGGAACAGGAAGACCGATCTCGCGGAAAAGATGGTAAACCTGTTGATAGGTGAAGGTGTTGGGGTCAAAAGGCTCCGGGTAGGCGGTGAGAATAACAGCCTCTCCTGATTCGCTCTGGTATCGAAAATACTGGCGCTCTGAGGCGTCTCCGGCGAGTTTGTTGAGCTGGGAAGGGTTGGTTCCGGGACGAAACTCTCGGTCGATGAACTCCATCAGGCGCTGCTGAATCTCGGTCATAGCGGCCAAATAAGAGAGTCACCCATCCTTTGGGCGGCTTGAAGGGAGTCCGTTTTCTCCGGCAATGGGGTGACTATGGCATTTTCCAGATGAGTTTCTGGTCCCAGGGTTACTCCATCCGTGACTATAACACCGCTGAGGGACGAATTTGGGCCGACTTTGACATTGTCCCAGAGGACTGAGTCCTTCACAACGCTGGATCCATCGAGCTGGACGGAACGGGGTGCTACCACGCCCTGACACAACGCGCTTGCCTCACCCTCGATCAGGTTGTCCAATCCTCTTTTTTGCAGGACCTCCAGAGATCTCATTAAGTAGCTTTTGGGAGTGCTGCATTCACACCAGTAGGCCTTACTGACAAAGCCCTGTATCCGATAACCCTTCTGAATAAGGCGGGGATAGAGATCATTGACAGTCTCGGAAGGACCCTCGGGGATGAAATCGAGGATCTTGGGATCGAGGATGTGAACTCCCGTAAAGACATGGGGCTGTTCGGGATGGGTCCCGTTCTCTGTTGGACCGAACCCCGTGATGTTGTTCTGCTCGTCCAGGAACACGGGATTATAGAAAGATTCATCCGAGTAGGGAACCAGCACCAAGGTCACCAGGGATTCCGTTTCCTGGTGAAATTTGATGGCCTGATCCAGTTCTTGCTCGAAATAGATCTTTCCGCTGCAGACCACGAAGGTGTCCCCTGCCAAAAAGTCACGAACCTTGCCGATGGCGCCTGCTGTTCCCAACCTTTCTGCCTCGTGGGAGAACAAGACAGGGGGTGTCTCTTGACCTTCGGTCCTCAGGTCTTGGATGGCAGCTTCAATGGAGTGAGGGAGATGATGGGAATTGATCATGATTTCCTGAAGACCGGCGCCTGCCAGGAGTTCCCACGCATAATGGATGAGAGGACGATTCAGGAAAGGAACGGCCGCCTTGGCACGAAAATCGGTCAGAGGGTGGAGCCGCGTCCCCAAACCCGCTGCCAGAATCATCCCTTTCATAGGTTCCAGCCTTCAAGTTCCAGGTTCCAGGTTTCAGGTGTCAAGTTCCAGATCCCAGGTCAGGGGGGCAGCGGGTCAGGTATTAGCCGGTCTGTTGTTCCAGATACATCTCGACGTAATTTCTTCTGATGAACGAATCAGGGGTCCAGCCGAGTTGTGAAGCCAGAGCTTCAATAGTGCTCTCAGGTCCTTCGATTTCCACGAAGGTCCCAACCGGAGTTTCATCAAGGCAGATCTCAGCTTGATCCTGGTCCACAGAGAGTGTGTAAACTTCCCGGACTTTCGAGTACTCAAAGCAGATGTGCATCCCCAGGGCTTCAAGAACTTTGATCGTTGCCTGGGGGTCCTGGACGCTGGTTTCCAGTTCTTGCCGCTTTTTGAAACGAGGATCCTCCTGGACTTCTCCTTTGAAGGTCAGGGTGATCTCTTCTCCGAAAGTGCGGAGGCGAACTGCGCAACCGCATGTCTCCAGGTTTCTGTCGGTGAAATCAAAGAGAAGATTCTTTTCTTCTGTTCGGGGTGAGAGGCAACGAGCTCCCAGTTCCTTAAGGCGAGCCCGAATGGGGTCAAGCTCCTCTTGGGTGATGCGAATTTTGACTTCAGTCTCCAGTGCCATCTGTCTGCCTCTGTTAATAGCTGTCAGCCGCTAATATAGCAAGTATTTTTGACGGATTTCCCGAAACTGTTGAAGCTTATCCTGCCAGGAATGCTCGATTTCCTCCAGGCTGGCCTCTGCTTCGATCTGCTTTCGAACCTTATCGGTGCCGCAAAGGATATCAAAGGGAAGCCTTTCGTATTCGTACTCGTAAGGGGGCTCTTTCCATTCAAACCGGTCTCCTCCCATTTCTCGATAAGTGATCAACAGGGCCAGCCCCGTCCGGAAGGGCCGAAAAGCCCGTCGATCCACAACGTGAATCTGGATCCCCCCGATCATCTGAGAAGACCATTTATGGAAGGTAGGGGTGAAATAAGTGGGGCGAAAGACAGCACCCGGGAGGTCTATCTGCCCTAATCGTTTTGCCAACTCAAGGGGTTGGATCCAGGGTGCACCGCTGATCTCAAAGGGTCGAGTCGTTCCCCTTCCTTCCGACACGTTGGTGCCCTCGAGCAGGCACATACCGGGATAGACGATGGCCGTATCCACAGAAGGCATGTTGGGTGAGGGAAGCACCCAGGGCAGTTCGGTCTCGTCGAAGAACATCTCTCTTGCCCATCCGCGCATCGGGACCACATGAAGCTCGCAGTGAATACCAAACTCAGTGTTGTAATAAAGCGCCAATTCTCCCACCGTCATCCCATGTCGGATGGCCAGGGCATACATACCAACATAGGAGCTGAAATCGGGATCCAGGACGGTGCCTTCCACATCAATGCCGTTAATGGGATTGGGACGATCCAGAACGATAAAAGACTTCCCGAGCTGCTGGCAGGCCTTCATGGCCAGTGCCATAGTGGAGATGAAGGTGTAGTAGCGGGCACCTGTATCCTGAAGATCAAAGACGACGACATCGACCTCAGACAGCATCTTCTCGGTCGGGCTCCGGGTCTCACTGTAGAGGCTGTAAACCGGAAGGCGGCTCACCGGGTCTTGGTAATCCTCCCATTCAATCATGTTGTCCTGGGTTTCCCCCCGGATGCCGTGTTGAGGGCCCATGACCGTGGTTAGTTCGATCTCAGGGTGATTGAAGAAGAGATCCAGCGTGTGTTTCCACTTCGAATCGATCGAGCTGGGGTGGACAATGACACCTACCCGTTTGCCCCGGATGAGGTCGAGCTGATCTTGAAGGAACACTTCGAGGCCTGGTTGAACAAGAGTCATTGTGGATGTTCCGGACGCATTATATGCGCCCTGGAGACCCAGGGACAGAAGATGAGAGGAATTCCCGTAAACCGTTGTGCTCTTTTTACTTGCAATCTATGGGCGGATCGCGATTGACTACGGAAACTTTTCTCTAGCCCGGATCATGCATAGGTTTTCGTGACGAAGTGCCGCAGGCGCCGCGATGACAAGTTGTGCGAGGGGCACCCGCTTGCGGGTCGGACCCCGCAGGCGTTCTCATGCAGTACGCCGAGGAGGCCAAGGAAGCACAACGGGGTCGGTGCGCAGCGCACGCTGGATGATTGTGGCACTGCAGTAGACAATTTATGCATAGTCCGGGCTTTAACAAGATTCATCAGGATCTGTTTCGAGTGACGGGCGAAGAACACTCTGATTCGCCTGCTTCAGGGAGGGCTTGTGCCAAGAGACGCCGTTAGGGTTATGTTGCGGTACCCGTTTGCACTGGTGGCGTGCGTGCTGGTGGTGGGGATGAGTGCAATAGCTCTAATGCCCCACCCGCAAGAGCCTGCCCCGACGGGTGCTGAATTTGTTGATGCCCTCTGGGTTGCTACCGATCACGGTCTCTTGAAGGTCGACTCTTCAAACGCTTTCACCCTATCGGAGATTCCTAAGATCGGAGACATCAAAGCTCTAGACATTGATGATCGTCGGGGCCTGGTGTGGTTTTTCACCAAGAACCGGCTGCGGGGCATTTCCTTTGGCGGGGAAGTGCGTTTCACGGCTCCGAAAGACGATGATGATGATGACGATCGGGGCAGGTCATTCCGTCGGCCTCCTCAACGTACCCTACAGTACGTTTGCGGGGGCCTCGGTCGCGCGCCCTGTCAGGCCGGCCCTTCCGCCGCTTCGTGACGAGGAGGTGTGAGAAATCCGGGCCAGACTCCTCGCAACTTGTTGATTTACAGGAGCCCTTTTGGCAATAACGAGCGTGTCACCGATTATTTAGGAAAGGGAGTACTTGGGTGCCTTCGAGGGTGACGAATCGCGGGATTCTCGCCTTATTTGTTGATCGGGTTCAAAACCCACGGAGTCAGAAAACCTGAGTTGGATTTCTTCCAGGGAGGATTCGGAACCGACGATGGTGATGTGGTCTCCCACGTGCAGTCGTGTGTAGCCGTGGCAGATGAGTGAGGCGCGGTTTCTAAACACACTGAGGACCAGCGTATCTCCCGGAAGTTGCAGATCTCTGAGGGCTGTGCCTTGCAGGTTGGGATTGGAGACGACCAACTCGACGACGTCTTGTCCCGGTTCCATGCCCAGGAGTAGTGCCGCCGCCGCAGGCGAGCGGACGAAATGGTCGAGCAAGTTCACCATGGCCAGACCGGGGTCAAGAATGGTCGCTCCCAGAGCCCGGTAGCGCTCCCAATATGAGCGATCATGAGATCGCACGATGACACACTGTGTCCCGAATCGTTCGTAGGCGGCCTGACAGATCTCCAGATTTTCCTCGTCCTGCATCAAGGTAACAAAAGCCTGAGCCTTTCCTGCGCCCACTTTCTCCAAAGAGGCGGGGCTCAGATCCAGCATAGGGACGATCTCGATCTCTCGCTCGGGCACCTCCTCGATCGGTTCTGTTTTTAGGGTGAGCACATGGACCAGCCAGCCGTGGGTATTGAGCTGCCGAGCCAGTGCCATAGATTGTCCCTCCAATCCAAAAATGAAGGCGACGGGCACGCCGCGAAGATCGCGACGGCCGGCTCTAACGTGTGATTCACCGGCCATGTGAAGGGCCCACTTGAGAAGTGGTGGTCCCACCAGTTGGTTGAGGATGATCACTGAGATCATCATGGTTGCAAAGACCTCTCCCCATTCGGGGAATTCAACGGCCACCTCGCGTGCCAGTCCCAGCCCGATTCCAGCCTGGGTCACGAAGGTCATCCAGCTGATGCGGTTGAGCCTCCAAGGGTCTCCAGCCGCCATGCCGCCGGCCACCGACCCCATAAAAATGCCGAGCAGGCGGACGGCGAAAAGCAGCAAGGCGATGTGCCAGGTCTGTAACAGCGTGTCAAAGGCCAGTGATGCACCGACCAAAGTGAAGAAGGTGATGTAGACGGTCGGACCAACCAAATCGACGAGCCTCTGAAACTCGGTGCGGGTCGAGCTGAAATTGGTCACTACGAATCCCGCCACCATGCACACCAGGAGCGGCTCTAAGAATATTTCCACGGGCCACGCATCGCGTGAGAAGTGATGCAGGGAGGAAGAGAAAGGAAAGGCCAGGTAGGTGCAGGCCAGCAGCAGAATGCCCTTGAAAACACCGTTTGCTGGAATGCGTGAAAGGAGGGCGACAATTTTGCCCAGAATCACCCCTAGACCTGCAGCCATGACAATCTCTGCCATAACCAAAAGGACCAGGCCGAAGCGGAAGCCCAACTGGCCCAGGAGTGCATCAGCGATCGAGGAACTGATGGCAAAGAGGATAATGACGACCACGTCTATGGTGACCGTCACTCCCAGCACCATGCGCGTGAAGGGCCCCCTCGCTCGCAGTTCATTGATGATGGCTATGGCCGACGAAGGTGAACGGGCCACCAGAATCGCGGCTCCTATCAGAGCTATGGCGAGACGTGCCGGTGCTGGCAGCGTTGCCATGAAGGGAATCGCATCGGCCAGCATAAATAGAGCCAGGGTCGACAGCGTGTAGGTGAACACCACCTGCCCCAGCGTCACCCAGCGGATGGTGCGAAAGCGACTCTTGAGTTCAGGCAAGTAGAGATGCGTTCCTGCGGCAAAGCCGATGAATCCCAGAGCAATCTGGTCAAGGAAATGCACTCTTGCCAGAGATCCGGCGCTAACGACTTGCAAGACATGGGGACCCGCCAAGATGCCGGTGAGCAGGAAGCCCGTCACCAGTGGGAAGTGAATACGGGTAAAGAAAGCTCCGATCTGGCGGGAAGCAAGGGCGATCAGGCCGAAGACTAGAAGGGCAGCTACAAGCTGCGTATCCAGATGCATACATTAAGTTTATCGGATTGAGACGGTGCTCGGGGAGGCTGCCTACCCATCCTGGCCAGCTGCAGTTACGAAAGGTCTCTACCCGATCGGGTAGAACTTCAAGGATCGGGAAGAATCTGTCAGCCCCATTTCTGCGGCGGTATCGAAGAAAGTTTGCAAGCCCCGTAGATTGTCTTGATCGAGGGAGTAATTCAGATTTTCCAGGATGTATTCGCGTATTTCCCCAGCTGCAACCCCAAGCTTCTTCGAATAGACCGAGGCAATCGAATCGATTTCC
>JAZFTY010000388.1:0-4198 GCA_036446935.1 Acidobacteriota bacterium
TTCGAGCTTAGATGCTTTCAGCTCTTATCCTACGCGGCGTAGCTACCCGGCGGTGCCTTATCAGACAACCGGTTCACCAGAGGCCACAGCGCATTGTTCCTCTCGTACTGAATGCCCTTTCCCCTCAGACTTCCAACACTCCCAGTAAATAAAATCCGACCTGTCTCGCGACGGTCTAAACCCAACTCACGATCCCTTTTAATAGGCGAGCAGCCTCACCCTTGGCCCCTGCTGCAGGACCAGGATAGGAAAAGCCGACATCGAGGTACCAAACCGCGGGGTCGATAGGAGCTCTCGCCCGCGACGAGCCTGTTATCCCTGGGGTAATTTTTCTGTCACCTCCGGGCCCCAATAGTGGGCACACGAAGGATCGCTAAGCCAGACTTTCGTCTATGGATTCCGTGCGTTTGGAAACCCATTCAGTCGAGTTTTTGGCTTTGCCCTCTTCAACGGATTTCTGCCCCGTTTGAACTCAACTTTGGGCCCCTTTGATATCTTTTCAAAGGGGTGCCGCCCCAGCCGAACTGCCCACCTGCACATGTCTCCAATCTTCAATGGATAAGTGGCACTGCAAAAAGAGTCTGGTGTTACATCGTTGCTTCTTAACATCCCGGAGAACGTTAAGCATGGCTCCCAGATACCCTGTGCAATTCTTACTATACCACAAGCACAAGCTGCAGTAAAACTCCACGGGGTCTTCTCTCCCCGATGGAAGTTGATGGACTGTTCGTCCACCTTATGTGGCTTCACCGGGTTGTAGGCGGGGACAGTGGGGCTCTCGTTGTTCCATTCATGCGCGTCGGAACTTACCCGACAAGGCCTTTGGCTACCTTAAGAGAGTCAGAGTTACTCCCGGCGTTAACCGGCCCTTAGCTCGGTTGAACCCAAGTTTTAGGTACCGGCACCGGCCAGGATTCAGTGACTATACAAATCCTTTCGGACTAGCAGTCACCTGTGTTTTTATTAAACAGTCGGAACCCCCTTGTCATTGCAACCTGCGGTCCCCATTCCTCATGAAGATCGCAGGCATCCCTTATACCTAAGCTACAGGACTAATTTGCCGAATTCCCTCGCCATACGGTATACCCGTAGCACCTTAGCTTACTAAGCCAGCGCACCTGTGTCGGTTCTCGGTACGAGCTTGCATTTCGCTAACTACACAGTCTTTCATGGTCTCCTGGATTCAAGGAAACTTCGCTAACGCGAAGCCATTCCTGCCTCGGACTGGTTCTCGTCATTACGACACTCCCCAATCCTAGAACAGTTAGATACAACGATGGTTGTACAACCCCTATCCGGAAGCGAACCATATAGCTCAAACGCTCCATGCAAGGTACTAGAATATTAACTAGTTTCCCATTCGATTTACTCTTTTGAGGCAAATCTTAGGATCGACTACCTCCAGGCTGATAACGCATTGCCTGGAAACCCTTGCGCTTGCGGTGGTATGGATTCTCACCATACTATGCTGTTACTGCCGCCAGGATCTGCAATAGAAACCGGTCCACAGGACGTCATCGCCCTGCTTCGACCCAATCACTACGCCAACCTACCACGAATCATCCAAAGATGATTATCTAAAGTATCGGTACTTTGCTTTAGCCCCGTCCGTTTTTGAGGCATTCTCCCTCGGCAGGTAAGTTGTTACACACTTTTTAAAGGATAGCTGCTTCTGAGCTTACCTCCCTGCTGTCTTGGCGAGAACACGCTCTTTAGCTTGACACTTAGCAAAGATTTGGGGACCTTAACTTCAGTCTGGGTTAAACCCCTTTCGGCCGTGAGCCTTACGCCACACGAGCCCGTGTGCTTGCTTCTACGATGCGTATCCGTTCGGAGTTTGAATGAGGGGTGAGCAGTTTCCCGCCCGTGCCCCTCTATCAGTGCTCTACCGGAAACGCTATCTCCACAAACCACGCCCTGCGAGACGCTTCGGTTGGAACTAGCGAGCGCCAGTCTAGATTGGTTTTTGACCCCTATTCCCAGGTCACAACAACGATTTGCACGTCAGAACGTCTTAAGACCTCCAGCGGGCTTTCGCCCGCCTTCATCTAGCCCAGGAATAGATCGACTGGCTTCTAGCCTAGCTGCCATGACTTAACGCACTTTCACACGCTTCTCCTCACAATGTTGCGAGAACTCGGTTTCCCTTCGCTTTCACCTTTAAGGGTTTAAGCTTGCCATAACAGTTAGCTCCCTGGCCCGTGTTTCGAGACGGAACGCATGACACTGATGATTTGAACATCAAATCTTCAACTCTATTGCTAGAATCTCTAATTTGAAAAAATCGCCTTTCATGCCATGCACGTCTGTAAGTAATAGGTTTCATGCACTTTTCACCCCCCTTCCGGGGTACTTTTCAGCTTTCCCTCACGGTACTAGTCCACTATCGGTCTTGAGAGATATTTAGCCTCGGATGCTACTTTCACCCATATTCATTGCCCACTACCAAGGACAACTACTCGGGTATGATTAGGACTTTTCCCACTTCGCTTAAGGGAGTATCACCCTCTATGCTAGAACTTTTCAGATCATTTCAGCTGTGTTCCAAGATTCCATATTATCATACCAAAACACCACATCTCCCGAAGGATTCAGTTTGGGCTCTTTCCTTTTCGATCGCCTCTACTTGGGAAATCTCTATTGATTTCTTTTCCACGTGGTACTAAGATGCTTCAATTCCCACGGTTCGACTTCCATATTAGAACTAGAAGTTCAAGTCTGGAATACACAAATGTGTAAGATTCTCATTCGGACATCTCGGGATCATAGGATGCGTGCGCCTACCCCGAGCTTATCGCAGCTTGCCACGTCCTTCGTCTCTCCTCAAGCCTAGCAATCCACCTATTACCGTCTTTACACCGGCAAATTCAGCCACATATTACACGACTATGCACGATGATCATTGCAAGTCTCCTGGCAGAGAACCTGCTACATCCTTCATACATCACTTTCGTGATGCATTGCATCGATGAATTGACGCGAAGATTATGCACATCCGCACAATTCGTTGTCTAAGGAGGTGATCCGACCGCAGGTTCCCCTACGGTCACCTTGTTACGACTTTTCCCTTGTCACGAACCTCAAGTTCGATAACGCCAATCAGACGTCACCTCACTAAAAGCTCACTTCAATGAAACGACGGGCGGTGTGTGCAAGGAGCAGGGACGTATTCACCGCGCGATAATGACACGCAGTTACTAGGGATTCCATATTCGTGAGGGCGAGTTGCAGCCCTCAGTCATAACTGTGGTAACGTTTGAGGATTACCTCTTCCTTTCGGATTCGGAACACATTGTCGTTACCATTGCAGCCCGCGTGTGGCCCCAGAGTTTCGGGGCATACTGACCTGCCGTGGCCCCTTCCTTCCTCCGCATTAACTGCGGCGGTCCCGCTAATTCGCCCCACTACTCCTGAGAGTAATGGTGGCAACTAGAGGCAGGGATCTCGCTCGTTACCTGACTTAACAGGACATCTCACGGCACGAGCTGGCGACGGCCATGCACCACCTCTCAGCTTGTCTGGTAAAGTCTTCAGCTTGACCTTCATTCTGCTGTCTCTCCGGGTAAGATTTCTGGCGTTGACTCCAATTGAACCGCAGGCTTCACCCCTTGTGGTGCTCCCCCGCCAATTCCTTTAAGTGAACTGTCTCGCCGGCCACTTTTGGCATGGCGAGAATTCAGCCTTGCGGCCGTACTCCCCAGGCGGCAGGCTTAATGGCTTCCCTGTGGCACTGAGCCAGCACATGGCCGACCCAACACCTAGCCTGCATCGTTTACGGCTGGGACTACTCGGGTATCTAATCCGATTCGCTACCCCAGCTTTCGTCCCTCACTGTCAGGCGTGTTCAAGTCAGCAGCCTTCGCCACTGGTGGTCCTCCTGGGATCAATGGATTTCGCCCCTACCCCAGGAATACCGCTGACCTCTCCCACCCTCTAGCTCTGCAGTTTCCCTCGCGGCCCAACGCTTAGGACGTTGGATTTAACGAGAGATTTACAGGGCCAGCTACGGACGCTTTAGGCCAAATAATCATCCCTACCACTCGAGGGGCTGGTGTTACCGCGGCGGCTGACACCAGTCTTGCCCCCCTCTTATTCCCACGGCTCATTACACAATGGAAAAGCCGCCTTCATCAGGCGGCACTCGAGGTAACCCCATCTCACTTTCGTGAATTGTGGAGGTTTCGCGCCTGCTGCGCCC
>JAZFTY010000389.1:0-7774 GCA_036446935.1 Acidobacteriota bacterium
ATTCTGGTGGCGGAAGCCTTGTTGGAGTACGAAACCCTGGATGGGAATGAAGTCACAGCGGTCATCAAGGGCGAAAAGATCCACCGGGAACCCGAAGTGGAGCCTCCTGATGCACCAGAGCCTGAGCAGGAGGAGAAGGAGCAGGAAAAGTCGCTGCCGTCTCTGGTCAATCCTGACGAGCGTCCAGCCCCCGCGTGAGCAAGGATACTCTTACTTTTTCTTCGTGGCCCAGTGGGATGATTGGCTCCGATGTGTCCATGTCCAGAAGAGCCTATGTTCTGCGGGCCCGCGATAAAAGCCTGGAACTTGGAAGACGCACCCGGGTCATGGGAGTCGTCAATATTACTCCTGACTCCTTCTTCGATGGGGGCCGTTTTTTCGAGCGTTCAAAAGCAGTGGAATGTTGCCTGCAGCTGGTCGAGAGTGGTGCCGATATCATCGATCTGGGCGGGGAATCCTCCCGACCTGGCGCCGAGCCGATATCCGTCCAGGAAGAACTGGAACGGGTTTTACCGGTACTCCAGGAGGTTCGTAAACAGGTGCCGGTACTCATTTCGGTGGATACCTGCAAATCTGAGGTGGCACGTGAGGCACTCAAAGAAGGAGCAGACATTGTCAACGACATCAGCGCCTTTCGTCTTGATCCGGAAATGCCGCGGGTGGTCAAGGAGTGGGATGCAGCGGTGGTGCTGATGCATATGCGTGGAACCCCTCAGATCATGCAGGAACTCCCACCCAGCGAGGATATCCTGGAAGAGGTTCAGACGGATTTACAGGCAGCGGTGTCGAAGGCCTCCGAAAGCGGCATTCCGGAGGAGAGCATCATCATCGATCCAGGTATTGGTTTCGGCAAAACGGTTGAAGATAACTGCAGGATCTTGAACCGGTTATCGTTTCTCGAGAGCTTTGATTTACCGGTGCTGGTCGGAACTTCTCGAAAGAGTTTCCTGGGCGGTATTCTGGACATCCCCGCTCAAGATCGAATCTGGGGTAGCGCGGCCTCTGTGGCCGTTGCCATCATGCGGGGAGCCCACATCGTGAGATTGCATGATGTGGCAGAGATGAACCAGGTTGCCCAGATCACGGACGCCATCCTGACGGAGGGTCGTTTGCAATAATGGCCGATTTTCAACTTCAGATCTGGGATATCATCGATATTCTGGTGATCGCCTTCATCCTCTATCAGGTCCTGCTCCTGATCAAGGGCACCCGAGGATGGCAGATGACGCTGGGGATTACCTCCCTGTTTTTCTTCTACTACCTGAGCCGGTTCATGGAGTTGAGGACCATCGAATGGTTGTTGGCCAATTTTTTCACCTACTTTATCTTTGCCCTGATTGTCATTTTTCAGTCAGAGATTCGAAGGGGACTGGCTCAAATCGGAAGGGGACGTTTTATCCTGAGACTCACGGGTAAAAAACCTGAGAAACAGTTTGACGAGATCATACTGGCTGCCACCACTCTCTCCAGCCAGAGAATAGGAGCGCTGATCGTTATCGAAAGAGAGATTGGACTGAAAAATTACATCGAAAGCGGGATTAAGCTGGATGCCTTTTTAACCTACGATCTTCTGGTCACGATTTTCAATCCCAAGACCCCTCTGCACGACGGGGCGGTCATCCTACAGGAGAACCGGATCAGTGCGGCCGCATGCTTTTTACCCCTGACTCTGGATCCCTACCTGAGTAAGGAATTGGGGACTCGGCACCGCGCTGCTATCGGGATTACCGAGGAAACCGATGCTGTGGCTGTCGTGGTTTCTGAAGAAACCGGTAAAACCTCGGTGGTCTTTGGTGGAGAAATCGTGCGCAATCTGGATGGTCCTCGGTTGCTCAAGGTTTTGCAGAAAACGATGGAGGGTCAGGCCCAAGCCCTCCGCTTTAAAACCAAGGGGCCAAAGGAAACAGAACAGCGAGAACAGGCAGTATGAATGTTCTGCGGGAGTTTCTCTTCAACAACATTGGGCTCAAAGCGATCTCTCTTTTGCTTGCTTTACTGCTCTGGTTGCAGGTTGCCGGCCAGCAGACCGTCCAGCAGAAACTTGATCTTCCCGTCGTCTTTGTGAATATGGCCCCCGAAATGGAAATTTCCAACGACTATGTAAGACGAGTGGATGTGGTTCTGAGGTCCCGGCGAGGTACTACCAACTTCGAAGACGGAAGTCTGACCGTCAGAATAGACCTCAGAGAATCCACCCCCGGAGCCGAAAAGTCGTATCCTTTAACTGCAGACAACATCTCAGACAGGCCTTCTGGTGTGGAAGTCGTGAGTATCTCTCCGACCAGCATCCGCCTGCTGTTGGAAAATACGATACGAAAGAGTATTGCGGTTGTACCTGAACTGGTGGGTGAGCCTGCTGAAGGATTTCAGGTCACCAGGGTGCAAGCTCCTCGGGTGACCATTATTGGTCCCCAATCGCGAGTCCAGGAAGTCTCTGAGGCTCAAACCGAACCCATTGGGATCACGGGATTGTCTTCGACCTTGGTGAGAAACGTGGCAGTGGATATCGGTGAAGTTGCTCTGCGTATGGAACCGGTCTCAGTGGATATTGTTGTCACTATTGAAGAGGAAAGACGGGAAGTGCAAGTTCGCAGAATTCCCATCGAGTTGCTTCCCGAGGGCGTTGAAGCGACGCTGATGACCCGGCGGGTGGAGGTCGTTGGGACCGTGCCGATGTCGTTTTCCGATGAGCTCACGACAAAGGATTTTCAAGCTTCGGTCAATGTCCAGGCCTTGGAGCCCCGACAGGAGTCCTACGAGCTCGTTCCTCAGATTACAATCGTTGACCAGTATGCTGGCATTTTCCGAATACAATCGGTGATTCCAGACACCATTAAGGTAAGAAGAGTCAGGTGACATGCGTGAGCTGTTCGGGACCGATGGTGTTCGCGGAATCGCCGGCGAATATCCGCTAGATCTCTCCACCCTTTACAAATTAGGCAAGGCCGTCGTTCGCTCCGGCAAACGGAGCATCCTTATTGGCAGAGATACTCGTGCCAGTGGGCTCTGGATCGAGAACGTTCTGCAACAAGCTATCCTCTGGCAGGGAGGGATGGTCACTCTGGCCGATGTGATCACAACGCCTGGGGTGGCCATTCTTTCCCGCGATGTTCCTTTTGATGCGGGAATTGTTATATCCGCTTCACACAACCCCTACCAAGACAACGGAATAAAGATCTTCTCCAGCAACGGAATCAAACTGACGGACGAAGAAGAAGAGTGGATCGAAGAGGAAGTGGCCGGAGATTCGAATTCTGATCCTCTTCCACTGGTTGCCAAAGATCGGAGCCAGGAAGAGATCATCACCTTTAATCGCGAGTTGGTGGGACGCTACATTGATTTTCTGCGCAGTGTCTCATCGGTGGGTGCTCTCAAGTCTCTGAAAATCGTTTTGGACTGTGCCCATGGTGCAGCGTTTCACATTGCTCCTCAAGTATTTCGAGAGTTGGGAGCCGAGGTGGTGGTCCTCAACGCCGAACCCAATGGTCGGAATATCAATCTCGACTGTGGAGCTGTTTACCCCCAAGGGATGGCTCAGGCCGTGGTCGATTCTCAGGCTTCCTTGGGTGTGGCTTTTGATGGAGATTGTGATCGAGCCATTTTCTGTGATGCAAAGGGCAATATTCTGGATGGGGATTACACTCTCTTTATCCTGGCACGATTTTTTCAACAGAGGGGACAATTGGAGTCTGGATGTGTGGTTTCTACAGTAATGGCCAATAAAGGCTTGGAAGTAGCGCTGAAAAAGGAAAGGATACGGATGTTGCGCACCCAGGTCGGAGATCGCTATGTCCTGGGAGAAATGCTTCGAGGAGACCACGCTCTGGGAGGTGAGCAGTCCGGGCACGTGATCATGAGGGCCAACAGCTTAGTGGGAGACGGAATCCTGAGTGCTTTGAAAATGAGCCAGATTCTGTTGGAGGAGGGTGGATCATTGACTGACCTGGCTCGAGGGTTTGAAAAGTTTCCACAGATCCTGCTCAATGTTCGGGTCAGGAAGAAGCGCGATTATTCTAAGATAGCCGAGATTCAAAAGGAAATTGAAGCGGCCAGTAAAAAGCTTGGGGAGAGAGGACGAGTTGTGATTCGCTACTCAGGTACCGAACCACTGGTAAGAATCATGTTGGAGGGAGAAAAAGAGACAGAAATCAAGAAATATGCGGAGACGATTGCGGCGCGGTTTCAGGAGAAGCTGGGGTAAGAAGGAGACAACAGACCACAGACAATAGACAATAGACAGTAGATGGAAATGCAGTCGACAAGGGCAAAGATCAAATCGCGGCAGGAGCTCAAGGGGATTTTGGAGCAACTGAAAGCCGACGGGAAGAAGATCGTTTTTACCAACGGGTGTTTCGATATTCTCCATCCTGGCCACGTGCACTATTTGGAGAAAGCGAAGGCCCAGGGAGATGTTCTGGTGGTGGCTTTGAACACCGATACCTCGGTAAGAAAAATCAAAGGCCAGGATCGGCCTGTGCTGGGTGAAGAGGACCGTTGCGAGATCATCAGTGCACTGGGTTGTGTCGATTTTGTAACAACTTTTGAGGAAGAGACTCCTCAAACTATTATCGAAGAACTGATCCCACAAGTCCTGATCAAGGGCGGTGATTGGCCCATCGATCAAATTGTGGGCCGGAAGATTGTGGAATCAAACGGTGGAAGGGTTATTTCAGTAGATTTTGAAAGAGAATTCTCTACATCAGACATCATTGACCGAATTCGAAGATCAGGAAAATAGCCGGCTTCCCGCCAATGCCAGCGAAATCTTTCGAAATCTGGCTGGAAAGCTGAAGGGATTTCGTCAATTGGAAGGCCTCCATGGGCCGGATTCCGCCTTCCTCTTCTCGGCACTTTCTCGGCAGTCTCCGGCGCCCTGTCTGTGGTTGTGTCTCAATAATCGCCAGGCCGAAAAGATCGCTGAGAACCTGCGCTTCTTTCTGCCACAGGGAAATGAAGATCAGGTTCTGGTCCTTCCCGGGTCAGAAGCAAATCCCTATCGAGGCCTGTCGCCCCATCCGGAGATCGCAGCCAAAAGAGCCCTCGCTTTGTGGAGGCTTTTGAAAAATCATACTGGATTCATTGTGACCACCCTCGCTTCCATAGTCACTCGGTTGCCGTCGCCAGCTGATTTCCAGAGTCATTGCATTTCTCTTGAAGTAGGTCGTTTCCTGCCCCTGAATCACCTGATACAGGGACTGCAGGACTCTGGTTACGTGCGGGAAGATCCGGTGAGTGAGGTGGGCGAGTATTCCATTCGAGGTGGGATCGTCGATATCTTTTCCTCAGCCCATGACAATCCGGTTCGAATCGAGTTTTTCGGAGACCAGATTGACTCGATGCGCGAATTCGACCCCAGCACCCAGCGATCCATTGGGCTTATTCCCTCCTGCCAGGTGGTGCCCATGCGCGAGATGATCTTGACCGAACGTGAGATTGCGCGTTGGCACAAGGAAGCTCCTGAACATTGGAATGAGGTGCGCTTTGCCGAGGCTCTGCAGGAGAAGTTCCAGTTTACTGAAAACCACGAGTTGTTCAACGGCTTTGAATATGTGTTTCCTTTGGTGGTCGATACCGAACATAATCTGTTGGAGTTTCTTCCCGGATCGCAAGATTTACGGGTGGTGATTCCAGATGGACAGGGTTTCCTTGAGGAACTCGATCGATTGAGCTCCAGCCACCAAGATGCCTTTCAAGAGCAACATAGCAAGGGGGAGCTTGTTTTGCCTCCCCAGCGATTGTTTTTCGGCAAGAAATGGCTGGAGGAAGTACTGGAGGAACGCCAAGCAGTCTTTATCGAACAACTGTCGGACAAGCCGCATGAGGTTTGCCGTTTCGATTTTCAGGTGGAACGCAAATATAAAGGCCGAATCCAGGACATTCTTACCGACCTCAGTCGATGGCAGGACTCCCATGAACGGGTCGTTTTTGTCATGAGTTCACAAGGCATGGCGGAACGTGTCGCCCACCTCTTGGAAGAATATGGAGTGGTCAGCCACTTTGTTCAAAAGGGAATTGATGAAGCGCTCGCTCACCCCTTGTCCGTGATGCAAGGGAAACTCTCAGAGGGTTTCTATTCACCCAGCCTGGGACTGCATTTCCTCACTCAGGAGAATTTCTTCGAGGAAAGCCAGCTGAGGACCGCCAGAAAGGCGGCTCATCCCGAGATCGCCGCCCAGTTTCTTTCCGATTTCCGAGACCTCAAAAAAGGGGACTATGTGGTTCATATTGATCACGGTATTGGAGTGTTTTGGGGTCTGGAGAGGATCGGGGTGGGGGAAGAGCTCAAAGAATTTGTGGTGTTGTCCTACCGCAACAGCGCCAAGTTGTACGTCCCCATTGATCGCCTGGGCCTGATCCAAAAGTACAGTGGAGCGGGTGGAACAGCACCCAAGATCGACCGGCTGGGAGGAGCGTCCTGGGAAAAGACCAAACGACGCATCAAGAAGTCCATGCGGGACCTGGCCGAGGATTTGCTCAAGCTCTATGCCCGTCGGGAGATGGAGAAGGGCTATGCTTTTTCAACCGATGATTCCTTGAGCAAGGAGTTTGAGGAAGCGTTTGAATATGAGGAAACTCCTGACCAGATGGCGGCCATTCAGAACGTCAAACAGGATATGGAAGATGAGCGGCCGATGGATCGCTTGATCTGCGGTGATGTGGGTTATGGAAAAACGGAAGTGGCGATGCGAGCGGCTTTCAAAGCCGTCAATGACAGCAAACAGGTGGTCGTTCTTGCTCCCACCACGGTCCTGGCTTTCCAGCACTACAATACCTTTAGAGAACGCTGTCAGGGTTTCCCCGTGTCTATCGATTTGCTCAGTCGTTTTAGAAGTCGAGCCGAGCAAACGGATACTCTCCGACGCACCTCCTTGGGTCTGGTGGACGTCTTGATTGGCACTCATCGACTCCTATCCAAGGATGTCCACTTCAAGGATCTGGGACTGATTGTGGTGGATGAGGAACAGCGCTTCGGGGTAGCTCAAAAGGAGAGACTCAAACAGTTGAGAACCAAAGTAGATGTGTTGGCGCTTTCCGCGACTCCCATTCCTCGCAGCCTGAATATGTCTCTCATTGGACTTCGCGACCTCTCCATTATAGAGACTCCCCCCAGGGACCGCCTGGCGATTCAGACCGTAGTCGTGAAGTTCAGCAGAAGTATCATTCGAAGCGCCATCGACCTGGAGCTGAAGCGTGAAGGGCAAGTTTTCTTTGTCCATAACTCGGTGGAGACGATTTATTCCATCGCCACCATGATTCAGGAAATCATGCCCGAGGCTCGGGTGGCAGTGGCCCACGGGCAGATGAGGGAAGGGCAACTCCAGAAAGTGATGATGGATTTTCTGAACTACCGATATGATGTGCTGGTTGCAACCACGATCATTGAAAATGGCCTGGACATTTCCCGCGCCAATACCTTGATCGTGGATCGAAGTGATCGTTTTGGATTGGCTCAGCTGTACCAATTGAGGGGGCGAGTGGGGCGTTCCAGCCGTCGTGCCTACGCCTACTTGATGATCCCATCGCAGGAGTTTTTGAGCCAGGATGCCAGTAAGCGCCTGGCTGCAATCAAGGAGTTCAGTGAGCTTGGTTCGGGTTTCCGCGTTGCGGCGATGGACCTGGAAATTCGGGGTGCCGGGAACCTGTTGGGTTCCGACCAGCACGGACACATGGATGTGGTGGGATTTGAACTGTATACGAAACTGCTGGAACAAACGATCCGAGAGTTGAGAGGGGAGGAAGTTCGTGAAGAAGTTCAAACCAACATCGATCTTCG
>JAZFTY010000390.1:0-2298 GCA_036446935.1 Acidobacteriota bacterium
CACCCTCATGGTCGCCCGTTCTCGGTAGGTGAAAATATCTGGATTGAGGCCGTAGGGGAGGTGTCTCGGTAACGGAGTTTCCGTCCAGACCCTCCCGTTTCCGGGTAGCAAAAAATGTCTGGGGCCAACTGATTGACCGCACACCCAAACCCTTCACCACCGAGCCGCAGAGAAAAACAAATCCCATCTCCCCGTATGGGCGCACCTGCATGGTCGCCCGTCCTCGGCAAGTGAAAATGCCCTGGATTGGGGCTGTAGGGGAGGTGTCTTTGACCCTCCCGTTCTCGGATAACCGAAAACGCTTAATGACAATTAGAATTACCCACCGATGACAACTAGAAATGCCCACCAAGAAAGGGAAGATAGCAAGTAAACTACTCTCCAAAAGTGGAGGGCAGGATGACAGCTACCGACACCCAGGTGAGAATTATCATGAGAGAAAGAAACCAAGGAAAAACCCAAGAACAAGCAGCTGCGAAAGCGAATCTCAGGAGTCGAAAAACGGTTCGGAAATATGAGCAGTTGAGCAAACTGCCGAGCGAGTTGAAGAAAGGTAGGGATCATCGGACCCGAAGAGATCCGTTCGAGGAGGATTGGGGCGAAGCCCAGGCGCAGTTAGAAAAAGCGCCGGAACTAGAAGCCAAGATCTTGTTTGAGTGGATGTGTGAGCAGTACCCTGGAAAGTATCAAGAAGGGCAATTACGAACCTTCCAACGGCGGGTGAGTGCCTGGCGAGCGCTGAACGGAAATCGGATCTTGAGTCTCGAACAGGTTCGCCAAGCTGGAGAAATGATGCAAACGGATGGGACCTGGATGACCAAGTTAGGGATCACGATCCAGGGACAGGCATTTCCACACCTGCTGATCCACAGCGTACTGCCCTACTCGAATTGGGAATCGGGTCGAGTGGCACAATCGGAGTCATTGCTGGCCATCCGGGTCGGAATACAAAGCGCCTTGATGAAGTTGGGACACGTCCCCAAAATTCACCAAACGGACAATTCCACAGCAGCCACCCACAAATTGGGGGGGACAGAGCGAGAAAAGAGCTGGAAGGAACGCGGATTCAATCAGGAGTATCTTGAATTGATGGCCCATTTTGGGATGAAGCCGCAGACGATTCACGTTGGCAATTCGAATGAGAACGGCGACATCGAATCGGCCAACGGGGCCTTCAAGCGGGCTGCAAAACAGCGCCTGCTGCTGCGGGGAAGCACGGATTTCGAGAGCGTGGAAGCGTACGAAACATTTTTGGGACAAATCATGGATAAACGCAATGCTCTGCGGAGCGAGAAGTTGGCCGAGGAACTGGCGGTCATGCAACCGCTCAAGGCTGAACCGTGGCCTGAGATGCGAGAGCTGCACCCGCGGGTCAATCGAGCTGGCTTGATCCGGATAAAAAATAATGGATACTCAGTACCCAGCGGGTTGATCGGCAAACGGGTGCTCGTACGGATGTATGAGTGGAAAATCGAAGTGTGGTATGCAAATGTGTGTGTGGAGACACTTCCCAGATTGACGGGCATCAAAAAGCACCATATCCACTACCGGCACGTGATTGATAGCTTGCTGCGCAAGCCAGGCGGATTCAGGAATTACCGTTATCGGGACAATCTATTCCCGAGTTCTGTTTTTCGCCAAGCCTGGGATACCCTCCAAGGGCGTCTCTCGCCCAGAAGGGCAGACATCGCCTATCTCCGCATCCTGAAATTGGCTGCCAAAGGACTGGAAACCGATGTGGCTGCTGTGTTGGAAGAATTGTTAGCTTCCAAGGCAGCCTGGGATGATCAGAGCGTTGCTGAGCGGGTTCAACCCCTGTCCCCAAAAATCCCTGGTCTGGAAGAGAACCACGTCAACCTGAAAGAATACGACCAACTCTTGAGTCAGAAGGTTTACTATGACCAGGCTTGAAACCCTCCAGCAGAACTTCCAGACTTTGCGGATGCCAAGCGCAGTTCAAGTTGTTGAGGAAACCATCGCAAGTGCGCAAAAAGAAAACTGGTCTTTGGAAACATTCCTCAATGAGATCCTGGAACAGGAAATCGAAGGGCGCCATATTCGCCGGACCGAGCGCTTGAAGAAAGCGGCCCATCTTCCTCATGAAAAGACGCTGGCGACTTTCAATCAGGAGCGCTTGCCCCTCAAAAGACAGCGTCTCTTGCCCCAACTGTGCACCGGCGAGTTTATCGATCGTAATGAAAATTTACTGGTCTTTGGTTTGCCTGGGAGAGGAAAGACCCATTTTTCCGCAGCCGTTGGCCATGAACTGGTAAACATCGGCCGCAGTGTCTTCTTCAC
>JAZFTY010000391.1:0-11619 GCA_036446935.1 Acidobacteriota bacterium
AAGCGATGAGAAGGAAACCAGTTCCCTTCGCTCAAGAGTATCGCTCCCTCGGGATAAATGACGGCGCTCTCCGCTTGAGGCGTGTCCAGAAATGCGTATGTTTCTCTTTCCAGCGTCCCTTCGAAACGAAAGGTGAGGGTCTTCTCCGTTCCCTTTCGAAAGGTTTCGGAACCCCGAACCCGCAGTCGGCTGCTGTCGAAATTGTCGAAACTCGTGGAGTAGGAAACATCCTCCTCGTCACGGACCCCATGCAGACTGAGACGAGTATTCAGCTCAAAGGGCAGACTGACACTGTCCTCCAGAAGAACAAATCGAATCTTCACCTCCCCCTTTACAAAACTTTCATCCGGAACCACCTCTGCGCTAATTTCATAGTGCTGCACGTCCAAAACCGGTGCCCCCCCGGGTGCCTGTTGAGCCCAGGCAGGGGTGATCAGCCCGAGTAGAGAGAAAGTCAAAAACAGGTTTTTCATCACTCTCCCTCCCTGGAGAGAAATTGGCTAATGTGCTTAGCACTCTCTTCGTAGGCGTTCTGCTCTCCCAATTTTTTGGAAGCCCTCTGAAGATTCCTGCTCACTTCCTCTCTCAGGCTCCGGTCCTGCAATAACTCCAGAACATATCCTCCAATGTTTTCACCTGTAGCCTGATCCTGCACAAATTCGGGCACGATATGCTCGCCGGCAATGAGGTTAGCCAGGCAGTAGGTGTCTGTGTCCACGAAGGGCTTAGCCAGGTACCAGCTGGGACGTGATATCCGATAGACCATAGCAAAAGGGACATGAAGAATGGTCGCTTCCAAGGTCGAGGTGCCGCTTTTCACTATAGCACAAGCGACCCGTGACAGCAGTTCAGATCCCTTCTCCTCCTTGATCTCAAGCCGCAAGGGAGAGTTGCCCTGGCTCAACCAAGACTCATAGACGGTCTGAAGCTGGCTTCTGGTGATCCCCGGAGCCTTGATCACCCAAAACTGGACCGGACAGCGATCCGCCACACAGCGGGCCGCATCCAGCTGGACCGGAAAAATCTGCTCCACCTCCCTCTCTCGGCTTCCAGGTAAGAGGGCCACCACGGGCACCTCCGAGGACGTTCCGTCTCCATCCGATCCGTTCTGAGCAGGACCCAGATACTTCCGCAAAGTAATCGACGGGTTTCCCACATAATGGGCCTTCACTCCTTGACGTCGGTAGAACTCCTCCTCGAAGGGGAAAATCACCAGCATTAAATCGACGAGGCGTCTGATCTGATGGACCCGGCGGGGACGCCAGGCCCAGACCTGGGGTCCGATGAAGTAACAGATGGGAATCTTCATCTGCTTGAGTCGACGGGCCAGGATCAGATTGAATTCCGGGAAATCCACCAATAGGGCGAGCTGAGGTTGACGCTTGCGACTTTCCTCAAGAATGCGGCGGTACAGCTTCCAATATCGGCCCATATGGGACAAGGCTTCCCAAGGTCCAATAGCCGCCAGTTGGGAAACATCGGTGAGAAGTTCAACACCGGCAGAGGCCATTTGAGGGCCCCCGCTGCCAAACCATTCCAAGTGCCACTGGGGATTTTGTACCTCCAGTTGCCTGATCAGTCCGGCGGCATGGTTTTCTCCGGAGGTTTCACCGGTAACGACCAGGATAGACTTGCTTTGAGAAGGCACGGGTTAGATTCTCTGGTTGATCCAGCCACCACCCAGGACACGATCTCCGCTATAAAAGACCGCAGCCTGTCCGGGTGTCACGGCCATCTGGGGAGTCTTGAAAAGGACTCTGGCCTGGCGACCGCAATGAGGTTCGTTCTTTTCAAACACGATCGAAGCGGGAACTTGCTGATGGTGAGAGCGAATCCGAACTTCAGCCTCCACAGGCCCCTCCGGCCAACAACCCGATATCCAGTTGAGTCGATCAGCGATCAATCCCCGGCTGTACAGATCCTCCTTGTAGCCCACAATCACCGCATTTCGATGAACCTCCAGCCGCAGGACATACAAGGGCCGAGAATGGGCGATTCCCAAACCGCGACGCTGCCCTACGGTAAACCGATAGATCCCCAGGTGAGTTCCCAGATGGGTGCCGTCTTTAAAAAGGATGGGGCCGGGCCGATCCGATTGCTCAAGAAGCGGGACCAAGTCTTTTTTGACTTCCTCCGTATGGTTCCGAATGAATCCGGCGTAATCTCCATCAGGAATAAAACAAATCTCCTGGCTGTCCGGCTTGCCCGCAGTCGCCAAACTGTGGGAACTGGCGATTTCACGAATGCTCGACTTTTCGTACTCGCCCACGGGAAACTGAACATGGGAGAGCTGCTCCTGTGTGAGCTCGAACAGATAGTAGGACTGGTCTTTGCTCGAACACTTGCCCTTGAGGAGCATATGGCCCTCCTCCGGGGAATAGCTAACACGCGCGTAGTGCCCCGTGGCGACCCGATCGATGCCAATTTTCCTGGCAAAAACCAGAAGCTCATCGAACTTCAAGAAGGTATTGCACAGAGTACAGGGAATCGGGGTCCTCCCGGACAGGTAATCATTGATGAACGGTGCGATCACTCTCTGTTCGAATTGCTTCTGCAGGTTGAGAACGTAAAACGGAAAACCCATTTGCTCAGCAACTCGTCGAGCATCATAGACATCGTCCAAAGAGCAGCACCTTCCCGGTTGAGGCTTTCCATCTTCAGTAGAATTGCGGCGATAATCCCAAAGCTGCATCGTACAGCCGACGACGTCATAACCCTCGTTTTTCAACAGAACGGCCGCCGTGGAACTGTCCACGCCACCACTCATAGCCAGCAAAATACGGTTCACAATGGGGGTAATTATAGCACGCGGTAGACTATAGCCCGGACTGGGCCGTAGGGGGGCACCTAACTCCCTTTATCAGGAAAGCCTTGCCTTCGTACCGTCAACTTCTCAATCCATGGGAGGTCGGGTTCATAGCCGAGTCCAGAGGCCTTCGGAGGAATAATAAATCCATCCGTCGTCACCTCCACAGGAGGCAAGACGGTATCGCGCTCATAGTAGCGCTTAGCCGCAGACACGTCACCAGGAAGGCTGAAATTCTCCAAAGTGGAAAGTGCAATGTTGTGGGCACGGCCGATTCCGGTTTCCAACATCCCTCCGCACCAAACCGGAATGCCCTGCTCCTGGCAAAGGTCATGCACCCGTCTGGCCTCGCTGGGACCTCCGACACGACCCATTTTAATGTTGATAATCCTGCAGGCCTGCAGTTCCAAGGCGTGTGCGGCATCACGGGCATGTCGAATCGATTCATCCAGACAAATAGCAGTGTCAATCTGGGCTTGCAGTTTGGAGTGATCCAGCAGGTCATCGTAACGCAGCGGCTGCTCGATCATCAGCAAACCGAACGGGTCCAACTCCCTGAGGTGACCCACATCTTCCAGGCTATAAGCCCCATTGGCATCCACCATCAGTGAGATATGGGGAAAGGAATCTCGGACCAGACGGACGATCTCCACATCCCACCCCGGCTTGATCTTGATCTTGATCCTCTGGTAACCGGCCTCTAGCTCTCTTTCGATTTTCTCAAGAAGAACATCAGGACTGTTCTGAATGCCGATTGAGACTCCACAGGCAACTTTCTCGCGAGTTCCTCCCAAAAGTTTCCACAAGGGCACGTCCAGTTCCCGGGCCTGAAGATCCCAAAGGGCAGCTTCAACACAACCCTTAGCCATCCTGTGGCCCCGAATCCTTCCCACCAACTCTTGAAATTCAGTGGGACGATCAAAAGACCACTTCAAGACAGAGGGCAAGATCAACTGGGTCAGAATGGACCAAGCCGTGTCTACGGTCTCATCGCTGTAGAAAGGACCTTCGCCAGCCACGCATTCACCCCAGCCCACCGCGTCGCCTCCCTGAATTTCCACCAGGAGCACACGCCTCTCCTGTGTACGTCCGAAACTGGTCTCAAAGAAATCAACCAGAGGAAGGCGGATTTCCCTTAGCGTGATGCGGTTAATTTTCACTTGGGTCAGTCTGTGGTCCGTTGTCTGTGGTCGCGGTCTGCGGTTCTCTCTTCCCCCAGCCGCCTCCCCCGGGGGTCTCGATACAGATGACATCGCCTTTGGAAAGGGAAAGTGAAAACTTGCCCGGTAACTTCTTCCTTTGTCCTTTGACCACCAGATAGTTTTGACCTGTCTTTCCGGAGCTTCCACCTCGCAGCCCAAAGGGGGCATATCGACGACGTTCCGAAAGCATCGTCACCTGACAATCTGCCAACATCTCCAGGCTCCGGATGATGCCATCACCTCCCCTGAATTTCCCTGGACCACCGGATCCTCGGCGCAGACGGTATTCCTTGACCCGTACGGGAAAATAGTTTTCAAGAACTTCAATAGGTGTATTCAAGGTATTGGTCATATGAGTATGAATTCCGCTGTCTCCATCGGCCTGTGAACTGGCTCCCATTCCACCTCCAATAGTTTCGTAATAAGAGAAAGTCTGACCGGTGTCAGGACCAACGCTGCCCAAAGAGAGGTTGTTCATCGTACCCGCGCTGGCAGCGGGCATGTTGTCCAGTCCTGCCGTGGAAAGGGCTTTGAGAAGAACATCCACGATACGCTGTGAAGTTTCCACATTCCCTCCTGCGGTGGCCGCCGGATAAACGGCATTGAGAATGCTTCCCGCTGGAATGATCACTTCTACGGGACGAATCAAGCCGGCACTGGACGGAGTGTCCTCAGGTGCCAGGCAACGAAGCACATAATAAACAGCCGCCCGGGTAATGGCTTCCACCGCATTCATGCACCCTCTGACCTGCGGATGTGAGCCATTGAAATTGACCTTCATCCTTTCTCCGCGAACGTCCACGGTGACTTTGATCTTCAGGGATTTTCCGGGAGTGGGTTTGACCGCTCCCCCATCATCGTCCAGGAGATCCTCAGCCCTGTAGCAACCATCAGGGATCGTGGAAATCACCTGTTTCATAACTCTTTCACCGTAGTCCTGGAGTGCCCTCATATAGTCGTTTACCTCCTGGAGACCGTTCTTTTCCACCAGGCCAAGCAACCGCTTCTCACCGACTTTCAGCGAGCCAACCTGGGCGGCTAGATCGCCCTCTCGTTCCACAGGAGTTCGGACATTACAGAGCACAAGCCGCAACAGATCTCGGTTGAGCTTCCCTCTCTCGTAAAGCTTTATGGGAGGAATTCGAATCCCCTCTTGAAAAATATCGGTGCTCAAGGGCATGGACCCGGGAGAAATCCCCCCCACGTCCGAATGGTGTGCTCGACAGGCCACAAATGAAACAGGCCGGGAAGGGTTCGATGGCTCATAAAGGGGTGCAACCATCGTCACGTCCGGGAGGTGGGTGCCCCCGGCAAAGGGATCGTTCAACACCACGACATCACCGGGGTCCAGTGCAAAGGCATCCAGGGCCGCCTGAACCGCAAGCGGCATCGACCCTAGATGCACAGGCATGTGGTCCCCCATGGCCACCAGCTGACCTTGATCGTCAAAGAGGGCACAGGAGTAGTCTCTGCGCTCCTTGATGTTGGGAGAGTAGGCTGTTCGCCTCAGAACAGTACCCATCTCCTGGGCAATGGAGGAAAAGAGATTTCGATAAATCTCAAGTTTGATGGGATGATATGAATTCAACCTACTGCCTTCCATAAAATGGGCATTATAACCTTCAACCGAGGGTAGGCAAGAGAAGGGACAGACCAGCTCCACGGAGTGCGTTCGCTGGGCCTGGTATAATTTTCCCACGGAGATGTGGTGTCCATGAAAAAACTGGTTCTGGTGCTGGAAACAATCAAGTTCGAGCACACCATTTTTGCGCTCCCTTTCGCCTTTCTGGGAGCTTTTCTGGCAGCTCGGGGATTTCCCGGTTGGGAAACCAGCTTTTGGATCATCATGGCCATGATCGGAGCCCGGAGCGCCGCCATGGCCTTCAATCGGCTCGCCGACCGCTTCGATGACCGCCTGAATCCACGCACCTCCGATCGGGCCCTGCCTCGGGGACTCCTCAGCGCTCCGTTTGTCGCACTCTTCACACTGGCAAGCTCCACACTGTTTATCTTCTCAGCCTGGATGCTCAATGAATTGGCTTTTCACCTTTCTCCAATCGCCCTGGTCATCGTCCTGTTTTACAGCTACACGAAACGGTTCACCTCCCTGTCACATCTGGTTCTCGGATTATCCATTGCCATCGCTCCGGTGGGAGGTTGGGTTGCCGTGCGCGGCGAAATCCATCTGGATCCTTTCTATGTGGCAGCTGCTGTTCTTTTTTGGGTGGGAGGATTCGACATTATTTATGCCTGTCAGGATTACGACTTCGACCGAGAAGTCGGCCGATATTCTTGGCCCAGTAAATGGGGCATCAAGACAGCACTTCGAATCTCCGCCTTGTTTCACGTCCTGATGATGCTTTTGCTCATTTATGCTTTTTTCCAATTTCAGCTTTCTTGGCTCAGTTGGATGGGCTTGGCCCTGACAGGAATCGGGCTGATCTATGAACACAGTCTGGTTCACCCTGAGGATCTGAGTCGCCTCAACACGGCTTTTTTCACCCTCAATGGCATCATCAGTGTCGTCTTGTTTGTCTTCGTCGGACTCGACCTGTGTCTGCTTGAGTAAGAGTTCTCAGGCCAAGGAACTCGCCTATCCTGGAGAATTTGGAGGAGGTTTCCTCACCTGCCAACCGAGGTTGACACTCAGACGGACACTTGTGGTCAAGCATGCTGTATATAGTAGGCATCCAGAAAATTAACCACAATATACAGAAGAACCACCTTTGGCACGCCTTTTGCTTGATTCACCATCGAGAGTTTGTTCTTGGACAATTAGGTTCGTACCTTTTGCCGTCAGATCGTTATAATGAATAGAAGCAAACCCTAGAAGATTTGCCTCTGGGTTACGGGTGCCAAAGCACTGACAGCCCAGAAAAAGGGAAAGGATCCCATGCCTACTTACAAATTTAAAGGTCGCCGCTTTGATACAGGGGCAGTGATTGAAGGAGAACGTGCGGCTCAGAGCACCCAGGGTCTCGCCACTACACTGCGTTCGGAAAAGATCATGCCCATCAGTATCAACGAGAAAAAGGCAAAGGCCGCCTCCGTCTGGGGCAAGAAGGGGGGGAAGGTCACCTCCCAACAAATTGCCATCTTCACCAAGCAGTTTTCCGTCATGCTGGAAGCGGGTTTGCCACTGGTTCAGTCGCTGGGTATTCTGGCCGAGCAGCAGGATAACCCCACTATGGCAAAATGCCTGGACGCTGTTCGGGCAGATGTTGAGGCAGGCGGCACTCTGGCCGAATCTATGCGCAAACACCCCAAGGTCTTTGACACTCTCTTCGTCAACATGGTTGCCGCAGGCGAAGCAGGCGGTATTTTGGATGTTATCTTACAGCGCCTGTCGATCTTCGTAGAGAAACTCGTAAAGCTCAAACGCTCTCTGGTTTCCGCTTCGGTTTATCCCGGTGTGGTGATCACCGTAGCCATCGGTATCGTTGTCTGCATCATGGTCTTCGTTATTCCGACCTTCGCTGACCTGTTCAAGAACATGAATGCGACTCTGCCTCTACCCACTCGCATTGTCATGGGCATCAGCGATTTCATGGCCGCATACATCCTCCCCGTCATCGCCTTCTTTGTTTTGGTGGTCATCGCTGGTCAGCGTTACTACACCACCTATGCGGGCAAGCTGAGAATCGACGGGCTGACACTGAAAGTTCCTATTTTCGGAGAGGTCATCAAAAAGATCATTATTGCCCGATTTTCACAAACCTTGGGCACCCTTCTCACCAGCGGCATTTCCATCCTTGAAGCGCTCGACATTACGGCTCGTACGGCTGGAAACATGGTCATTCAGAATGCCTTGCTGGACGCCCGAAAAGCCGTTCAAGAAGGAAACACGCTTGTTGACCCCTTGAAGAAGTGCGGTCTGTTCCCTGCAATGGTCGTCCAGATGGTGGGTGTGGGAGAGCAGACGGGTGAACTGGATCAGATGCTTCAAAAATTGGCCGAGTTCTACGAAGAGCAGGCGGATGCTGCAATTGCCGATTTTCTCACCTTGATCGAGCCTTTGATGATAATATTTCTCGGCGGGATAATTGGTGGAATTGTTATTTCCATGTACTTGCCAATATTTAGCCTGATCGGGAAGCTGGCCGGTGGATGAGTTCAAGAAGAAACTCCTAAACTTAATCATCGTCAGGCTCGTACTGGTGAGCCTGGTGCTGGGATCCGCAATCTTTGCCCTGTCCCAGCAAGCATCCGCCTTTGAGTTTCTTCAACCCTTCATACTCGCCGTTTACGCTCTTTCCGTCGTTTACATCCTCCTCTGGAAATATACGGACCGGCTCCGTCTCATCTACAACCTTCAATTCTTCTTCGATCTCATCCTGATCACCCTGCTGATTTTCATCTCGGGTGGGATCAACAGCGTCTATACGCCCTTTTACGTTCTCATCATCGTCTACGCCAGCTTACTGAAACATCGGGAAGGGGGCATTATCGCTCTCACCCTGAGTATCACCAGCTACTCCGGCATCGTTCACCTCGGCTACCTGGGTTGGGTGCCCGGAGGCGCTGAAATCGGATCTTACCCTCTCATCGTTTACCGGATCTCTCTAAATACGCTTGGTTTCATGGGCGTTGCCATGCTCGGTATCTATCTCTCCGAACGCCTGCAGAGTGCACGCCAGGAATTGGGCACCGCCAAAGTGGTTCACCAAACCATCGTCGACAGTATCCGTGATGGGCTGATCACACTGGACTTGGAGGGTCGTATCACTTCCTGCAATCGAACGGGTGAGGAAATCTGCGGATACTCGCTGCAGGACTTACTCCTGAAGCCCATCTCCGAACTCCTTTCCGAGTCGGTCCTGGAGAGCATTTTACAGAGCGATTTTGAGTCGAATGAACGAGCCCTCCATATCGAATGTTGGAGCAGAAACAAGACGGGCCAGCCCCGATTTGTAGGCTTGAGCTGCTCTCCCCTGTTCTCTCATGACCACCAGCAGACCGGCTACATCCTCTCTGTCCAGGATCTGACCGAGATCAAAAAGCGTGAAGAGGAGGTTCAACTCCAGGAGAAAATGGCAGCCATTGGACAGCTGGCGGCTGGCCTGGCCCACGAGATTCGCAATCCACTGGGTTCGCTGTGGGGAAGCATCCAGGTTCTCCAGTCCGAGTTGCATTTGTCTGACGAGAAAGCAAGGCTATTCAAGATCATCATCGGAGAGTGCAAGCGACTCAATAAAATCGTGGGGGACTTCCTGGTCTATGCGGGACCCAGGTCAACCCAACTCAAGAGAATTGATATGCTTTCCCTCGTCCAGGAAACGGTCGATCTCTTTAAGAATAGTCCCGAGTTTCACGGACGTCACAGTATTGAGATCCAACCCTCTCCCGAACCGCTTCGCTGTCTGGCCGATTCCGATCAGTTTCGGCAGGTGGTCTGGAACATCATCCAAAACGGAGTCCGGGCTATGCCCAGCGGAGGAAAGCTGTGCATCCAACTCCGTCACATGAATTCGCGAGCTCTGATAAGTTTTACGGATGATGGAATCGGTATGAGCTCCAAAGAAGAGAAGGAGCTTTTCCAGCCCTTTCTCAGCGGTTTTAAGAATGGATCCGGCCTGGGAATGGCGATTGTCTATCAGATCATCCAACAACACCACGGAAAAATCGATATCCGCAGCCAGCGCAATGCCGGCACCGTTATTGACATCTCACTTCCTCTTGAGCATTAAGCTTAGGCGGGACTATTCATACCGGCTAGAAACAGAATCCAACTTCTTATAACTAACTCTGTATTTTTTCTTCCTTCTTCCGGATGCTGTCTTCTTTTTTCTGACTTTCGGCTTCTGATTCCTTTGTCTCACTTCCTTCTTCTACCTGCTGACCTTTGGCTTTGGCTGCCTGTTCTTTCAACATTCTTCGCTCGCTTCCCGTCCGTCTTCCCTCTCCTTCTCTCCTCTCTCCAGTCCGGTCCTTTGGTTTCTTTTTGAGCCCCAAGGTATCCAGACGGTGCCTGAGCGAGCGATAGGAAACCTGTAGGATCTGGGACGCTCTGGTCTGGTTTCCCTCCGCCACTTCAAGAGCTTGTTCGATGATCTGCCTCTCGACCGTTTTCAAGTACTCTTCCAAATCCAAACCCTCATCAGCGGAAAAGCGGGGTAAATCCATTTCCTGACTTCCGACCTGTCCACGCACCCTCTCAGGCAATCTTTCCTTTTGGATAAATTCAGAGCTCTCCAGAGTAACGGCCCTCTCAATGACATTCTCCAACTCTCGTACATTGCCGGGCCAGCTGTATTGCTCAAGACAGGCTAGTCCTTCTTCAGTCATTCCCTTGATATTCCGACTCAAGCGCTCATTGTATTTCTGGACGAAGTGTCGGACCAAAGGAACGATGTCAGGCTTTCGGTCACGCAAAGGGGGGATGTGGATCGGAATGACCGCTAATCGATAGTAGAGGTCTTCTCGAAACTTCCCCTCCTCAACCGCTCTCTCCAAGTCCTGATTGGTAGCCGCAATCAGGCGGGCCTCAATGTCGATCTCTTGGGTTCCCCCGATTCGTCGAATCTTCTTTTCTTGCAAAGCTCGGAGAATCTTGACCTGCATGGAGGGAGGCATCGCTCCTACCTCGTCCAAGAACAGGGTTCCTCCAATAGCGATCTCCAGCAGCCCCTTTTTCTCATTAACTGCGCCCGTGAAAGCCCCTTTCATGTACCCAAAAAGCTCGGATTCCAGAAGCGTCTCCGGAAAGGCTCCGCAGTTGATGGAGACGAAAGGCTGTTCCGGGCTCAGACTGGCCTGATGAATGGCCCGGGCCACAAGCTCTTTACCGGTGCCACTTTCGCCTGTAATCAAGATCGTGGTATCCGTTGGCGCTATGGTCCCAATTAATTTATAGATTTCCAGCATGGCCGGAGAGGTGCCAATCAGGTCGTCCTCTTCAGTACGCTTTTTCTCCAGCACCCGGACCTGATGCCTCAGGTTTCGAGCCTGGAGGGCATTTTTGATCAAGTTGGTTAACTCCTCGATCTGAAAGGGCTTGGTGATGTAATCGAAGGCGCCCAGTTTGAGGGCTTCGATGGCCGTCTCTGAGGATGCATAAGCAGTCATGAAAATGAAGGGAACTTCCGGATCAATCTCGTGTGACCCCTTCAGCAACCCCAATCCATCCAGGTCCGGCATCCTCAAATCTGAAATAATCAGATCAAAACCCGGCTTCTCCGAGAGCAGTTCCAGGGCCTTTGGACTTTCCTGAACACTGCTCACTTCATATCCTTCTTTTTTCAGGACGTATTCTAGAAATTCGAGCATGCTCTGCTCATCATCTACAACCAGGATTTTCTCTCCCGAACTTTTCTTCACGGTCTCTATTATAACGAATTACTTGCCCCTCTACGTCATTTCGGTTCGATGCATTGTGCCGAAAATCGGCTTTTTGAGGAAAGCACGCTACCGTCTCTTAAACCTATAACCATAGTTATATAATAGGTTTATGAGAGATATCCGGGGTCTGGAAAAGTTTGGCACCGCGTTTGCGTTAAGGGTCGCTGAAAGGAATTTAAGATTATGAAAAACAACAAAGGGTTTTCGTTGATTGAGTTGCTCATCGTCGTTGCCATCATTGGTATTATCGCGGCTATCGCCGTGCCCAATCTT
>JAZFTY010000392.1:0-8325 GCA_036446935.1 Acidobacteriota bacterium
AGGGGACTCACGGTGGTCGAGAATGCCATTTTCGCTGCCGAGACCATTCATGCGCCACCCATTGCTTCCCGCGTGGGAATCAATCTGCTGGGTCCGGCCCTCATTCACCATGCCACCGAAGAACAACGTAAGCGCTTCATTCCCAAGATGCTTTCGGGGGAGGAGGTTTGGTGCCAGGGCTTCAGCGAACCGGACGCCGGAAGCGATCTGGCCGCTCTGCGCACTCGAGCCGAGCCCGACGGCGAAGACTTTCGGCTTGAAGGCCAGAAGGTGTGGACCACTTTTGCGCCCTGGTCGGACTGGATCTTTGTCCTGGCTCGCACCGATCCCGATGACCGCTACGGAGGGATCACCTTCTTTCTGGTCTCTCTCCATCAGGAGGAAATCGATGTCCGCCCCATCCGGCAGATCACCGGGGAGTCGGAGTTCGGTGAGGTTTTCTTCAGCGGGGCCCTGGCCAAGCGCGAACACATTATTGGTGCTATTGGAGAGGGTTGGAAGATCGCCATGACGGTGTTGGCCTACGAGCGGGGATCCATGTCGCTGGCTCACCTGGCGCGGTTTGACCACTATCTGAAGGATCTTGTCCAAGGGGTCCGCGAGAAGGGTACCCTCAAGCGGACCGATGTCCGTGAGAAGATCGCCAGACTCCTGGTGGAAAAGGAAATTCTTCGAGCCAATGGCTATCGCACTCTGGCCAGCCTGGCCTCGGGCCAGGCTCCCGGTCCGGAAGCCTCCCTGGAGAAAATCTTCTGGTCTGAGTACTCCAGGCGTTTGGCCGATGGAGCTCTTGACCTGTTGGGGTTGCAGGCCCAGCTTTTGGTGGGTTCACCCTATGCGCGACCCCATATGGACTGGGCCCAGGAGGCCCTCTACTCCCGTGCAGTTACCATCTATGCGGGATCTTCAGAGATCCAGCGAAACATTATTTCCAAACGGATCTTGAAACTGCCGTCCTCTTAAGGCTGCCATGAATTTTGAGCTCAGCGAAGCCAATTCACTTTTGAAGAGTTCGATCCGGGAATTCCTGCAACAAGAAGCTCCCCTGGACAAGTCCCGTCCCGTCATGGAGGACACCGAGGAAGGATTCTCTCGGGAGATTTACGCCAAGCTCGGGGATCTGGGTTATTGTGGACTCACCCTTCCCGAGAGTGAGGGAGGATCGGCAGCCGGTGCCATTGGATTGGCAGTTGTTTTGGAAGAGATGGGGAGGGTTGCCTTCCCGGGTCCCTTTCTGGATCTGGTCCTGGCCATAGAAACCTTGAGCCGCGTCAAAGATGAGCCAGCTTCTGAGTTCCTCCAGGGGATTGTGGAGGGACGAAAAAGCGTTTTGCTGGCTCGATGGGAAACCTTGGAGGATCTGGACGGCAGTTCGCTGCAGACTCGGTCGGACCAGAACACGGTTCGGGGAACCAAGCTCCTCGTTCCCTTTGGAAATAGTGCCGATTTTTTGCTGGTGACCGCAGCCGAAGGGCTGGCTCTGTTCCCTCGTCCTGAAGAAGGTTGGAAGGCGATATCACTGCCTCTTCTGGATCACGCCCAGCGCTTGGTGGAGATCTCCCTGGATGCTCCCGGAACGCTCCTTTGCGATAAGAAAACGGCCGATACGATCCTGAAGGAGGTGGCTCAGCTGGGTGCCCTGGGTGCCTCGGCTCTGCTACTCGGTCTAATAGAGGGTTCACTGGAGTTGACCCTGGATTACCTCAAGGAGCGCAAGGCCTTTGGTCGATCCATCGGGAGTTTCCAGGTGCTTCAGCACCGGGCGGCGGATATGTGGATTCGCATGGAGAGCTGTCGTTCGGCAGTCTATCGAGCCGCTTGGGCTGTGGAGAACAAGCAGAATGAGGCGCCTTTGTTGGTGGCCTCCGCCAAGGCCTATTGCGGGGACTCTGCTCACTTCGTTTGTGGCGAGACGATCCAGTTATTCGGGGGAGTCGGTTACACCTGGGAGTATGACCCTCACATCTATTACAAGAGGGTCAAGACCCTGGAGCAGCTCTATGGCTCGACTCGCAACCAGTTGGAAGCCGCCCTTCGAAGCCAGGGAATATGAGCTGTCCCCTTTTCTCCCGGGATGTCTTGGAGTACAATCCCGACCCAATTCGGCATTTAATGAAAGAATCGTAATTATTGAGACGCTGTGAGAACGCAAGGAGGATTTATGAATAGAATCTTTTCAACTCTTTCGCTTGTCTTTCTGCTCGGTTTTGGACCGGTCCTGGCTCAGCAACTTCCCGATCTGGTAGCCGCACACGGCTATGCGGACATGATCCTGGTCAACGGCAAGATTGCTGCCATGGATGACCGCAGCAGCACTCCCAACTCTGCCGGACAGTTCTTCCAGGCCATGGCTATAAAAGGGAAAAGAATCATGGCTTTGGGGACCGATGCGGAAATGAGGAGACTGGCGGGACCCAAGACTCGTCTTGTGGATGTGGGAGGCAAAACCGTGCTTCCCGGTTTGATCCAGACCCACTACCACATCTTCGGAGGTGCGGTTCAAATGTATGGTCCACAGGTGGGGCTTGTCGATCAGAGCGTCAACCTGAAGGTGGTCACCGAGACAACACCGGAAGCCACCGCCAAGAAAATCAGGGACACCATCCTGAACGCCATTCAAGTCCAGCAAATACCGAAAGGAAAGTGGATTTCGGTGCTTCTTGAGGAGGGTCCTCAGAATCGCGCCGCCACCACTCGCTCCTGGCTTTACATGGGAAGCCTGAATCGAAGGCAGTTCGATGCTGCCATTCAAGACCATCCCATTATGATTCGAGGACGATCGGCGGGAATATTTAATGAGGCAGCCATCGTCGAATTCACGAAGGTCTTTCCAGACTGGGCAGAGAGTACGGATCTGGAAAACCGTCCTGGTGCCGCAGCCGATGGATATGTGGCTGTGCCTGAACTTTCCGGTCTGAGCTTCGAATTCTGGTGGAAGGACAAACCGCTCGCAAATTTGGCAGAGGCGATGCGTCTACGGGGTCTGGATCTCCAGAAAAAGGGAGTGACCACCATCGCTACCCGGATTCTGTATCCGCGAGTGATCGCCGCCTTCCATCTCCTGAACCGGGAGGGGAAGATGGCCCATCGGATGGCCTATTACATCGAATCGCAGCGGGGGAACTTCTGGAACCTCAAAACCATCCATGAATTTTACAAGGGGACCGGTGCTCCCTGGACCACCCATTCCGCTGGCAACGAGATGCTGTGGATAAACGGGATGGCCAACGAGATCTGGGATTCCACCCAAAACGAGTTGTGTATGGGGGACGATGTGCAGGTACCGGATAGTTTTAAGGCCCGGGAACGATGTCCCAGGCCAGGAACCAAGCCCTGGGAGACCTACAAAGAAGCCATTGTCCACGGATGGCGGCCCATGCAGGCTCATAACACCTCCAGTCATGGGGCCCGGCTCTATCTCCAGATGATGGAAGAGGCCATGAAAGAGGCGAACTTTTCGGTGGAATACATGCACAGCCTCAGAAGTGGCGTCGAACACAACCAGCTTTTGGGAAACGTTCCCGATGTCATGGCGGGCTTCAAGAAGTTCGGTATTATCATCAATGTGAACACAGGATATTTGCGGGAGGTTCCTCACAACCTGGAGGACTACGGTGAGCAGCTGCTGCCCTTTGTGATGCCCGTGAAGACATGGATTGATCAGGGACTTCGAGTGACCTTTGAGGCCCAGGGTCTGGATTTCTGGAGGCCGATTTACCGTCTGGTCACCCGGGAAGTCGTGGACTCAGCCACCGGCGAGAAGGTGATCCTGAATCTCGATGAGGCCGTGGATCGAGTGACTGCGCTGAAGATGGCTACCACCTGGGCTTCTGAATATATGATGGCTGAGGACACGGTCGGAACCCTGGAGCCGGGAAAATTTGCCGATTTCGTGGTTTTGGACAAGGACTTTTTCACCATTCCAGTATCTGCGATTCCCTTTGTCGAGGTGGTGATGACAGGCCTGGGAGGCGAGATCGTCTACGACCCCGAAGGAGTCGCAGGCAACTAGCCGGGATCTTTCATGGGAGAGTTCAGGGCCTTTCCCCGAACTCTCCGTCCGCCTTACGACCTTAAATTAAAAAATAGTTAAGTAAGGAAGAAGATCTTTGGGATGGGAGAGATGAAACAGACGACGAAGATCCTGCCCGTTCTAGCACTGCTGACGGTTGCTCTGGCAGCAGCGGCCTGCTCAGACGGCGTGGAGCCTGCCGATACCACCATCAGGTGGAGAGCCCAGGCTGGAGTACCCGCCAGCAGTTGGCTCTATCAAGCCCATTTCACGAAGTTCGCCGAGTTGGTGAAGGAGCGGAGCCAGGGACGCCTTGAAATCCAGATTTTCCCCCCCGGTACCATCGTTGATGCCTATGAGCAGTTCAATGCGGTGCAAAAGAAAGCAATCGACATGGGAATGGGGGTGGGGGGCTATAACGTCAAGCAGGTTCCGGAGGCCTATATCGAACAGGGTCTCTTTGGTGTTTTCTCGACCCTTGAGGACTTCATCGACTTCTATATCTACTACAAGGACGGGGCCGCCTACGAGCTGATCGATGCCGCTTATAGAGAAAAAGGATGTCATCTCCTGAAGTCGCTGGGACCCTCTCCTCTCGTCTTCATTTCAAGAGAACCTTTGAACACGGTACAGGACTTGAAGGGACTAAAAATCAGGGGCAGCGGAGCCGCCCCTGATCTGATCACCAACCTGGGTGCGGTTCCAGTGACCTTGGCACCGGCGGAATTGTACATGGCACTGCAAACGGGGACCGTCGATGGAGTGATCATGCCCAATTATACGATCGGCACCCTCAATCTTTGGGACGTTGCCAAGGGCCTTATGGGACCCCCCTTTGGACAGGTGGCTGGAGATATGTACGTCAATCTGGAGGTCTATAATGGCCTTTCGGATGACCTGAAAGAGATCGTAGAAGAGGCGGCAGAAGACGCCATGCATCATTACCTCGAGACCCTTTCCGTAAAGATGGATGAGATACTGGAACTTGCTGAAAGGGAGCACGGGGTCACCATGGTCACTCTAGCGGATGAGGAGTATGCGAAGATCCTGGAAGCGGCAGCCCCCATTTTGGACCAGACAGCCGCCCGAAGCCCAGGATCTGCGAAGATTATCCAGCTGATGAGAGAGTATCTGGCAGAGAAGGGAACAAGAGGGACTGACCAGTAAGTGTCTCATTCGGGACTTCCCCCCTTTTTTAAATTTGGAGGTCGGCAATCAGTAATTCTTCTCCTCTTTTACCCCCTTACGTGAGGCGTGTTCTTGAAGCAATAGACGCCATCAGTGAATGGACCGGTAGGATTACCGCCTTCCTGATTCCAGGCATGATGTTGATCATGACCTACGAGGTGGTGGCCCGCTATCTCCTGAAAAGCCCTACCATCTGGGCGATGGAGAGCACCCAATACCTTTTTCTGACCACCACGGCTCTGGGAGGTGCCTATGTCTTGCGCCATGGTGGACATGTCAATGTACCGATCTTGTACGATCGCCTGAGTACCCGAACCCAGGCGATCGTCGATGTGGTGACCTCGCTCTTCTTTTTCTTTTTCATGGTTGCTCTGTTTGGAGCCTCCTGGATTACCACGGTGGAATCGGTGTTCTATCTGGAACATTCACCCACCTACTGGGAGCCCCCCATTTATCCGGTCTATATCGTGATGACTGCCGGTATTTTTCTCATCATTCTTCAGGCTCTAGCCAAGCTTGTCCGCGACTTCGCGACAGCGATCACGGGGAAAGTGGAAGCATCGCACGGGATTGCTGGCGCTCAACAGGATGAGCCGTAATGAGCATTGGACTCGTCACGGTAATTCTTTTCATTTTTCTGGCCTTACTGCTCCTGTCGGGTCTGCCTCTTGCCTTTGGGCTGGGTGCCACCGCGGTGGTACTGGCTTTATGGAGGATGGGTCCTGAAGCTCTCTTTCTTCTGACCACCACGGCCTTTTCCTCCTGGACCCTTTATATCCTGGTAGCCCTGCCGCTTTTTGTTTTGATGGCCAACTTTCTTGCACGCTCAGGAATTGCCGATGACCTGTACGAAATGATGTACCACTGGATGGGATCATTAAGGGGAGGACTGGCGATGGGCACGGTGATTATCTGCGCGCTTTTCGCGGCCATGTCAGGAGTGAGTGCAGCCGGAACGGTCACCATGGGCCTGGTGGCCCTGCCCTCCATGCTGAAGAGAAACTATCACAAGGACATCGCCGTGGGGGCAATCTCTGCCGGAGGTTCCTTGGGAATCCTGATCCCTCCAAGCATCATCATGATTGTGTTTGCCAGTCTTACCGGTGCCTCGGTAGGAAAGTTGTTCATCGGAGGCTTCATACCTGGACTCGTCATCGCTACTCTTTTTGTGACCTATATCGGAATCAGGACTCTGATCCAACCTCATCTCGGTCCCTCGATTCCTGAGGAGGAGAAGATCTCCTGGGGCCAGAAGTTCAGGCTCGTCCGGGCCGTGATTCTCCCGGTAGCGCTGGTCGTGCTGGTGCTGGGAACCATCTACACGGGAATCACCACCCCCACGGAAGCCTCGGCAATCGGAGCCTTCGGAGCTCTGATCTGCACCATCGTCAAGAGGCGCTTTTCCTGGGCGATGTTTCAGGAAGCGACCCTGGAAGCTTTCAAACTTTCGGTCATGGTGGGTTGGATCGTGTTGGGTGCAAAAGCCTTCTCCCATATTTACGCGGCAACGGGAGCCGGCAACTTCATTCTTGGATTAATCTCGGGTTTTGAATTGAGTTCATGGATGATTCTTGTGGCCATGCAGCTGATTCTCTTTACCCTGGGAATGTTTATCGACCCCATCGGGATTATGATGATCACTCTCCCGGTATTTCTGCCCCTGAGTCAAGAGTTGGGATTCGATCTTATTTGGTTCGGTGTCCTCTTTACCATCAATATGGAACTGGCCTTTATCTCCCCTCCTTTTGGAATGAACCTTTTTTACATGAAGGGTGTGGTTCCCGACAGTATCAGCATGGGAGACATCTATAGATCCGTCCTGCCTTTTATGGCCCTGGAGGTCCTGGGCCTGATGCTGGTCATTCTGTTTCCCCAGCTGGTGCTCTGGTTGCCGAACCTGATGATGAGGTGATCTCCTTGCCCAGGATTTTTTTGATTGTCTGCATGGGTGCTGAAGATTTACGATGTAGACGACCCAAGACCTCTGTATCATTCTCTAACTAGGAGAGGGGGAATTCAGCCATGAACCAGATACTGTACTCGATTGCGCTATCCGGGATTTCTTTGTTGGTTTTGTTGGGCTGTGGCGGATTGAGAGGGGATGAGGCCGTCTCAGATGAGCAATTGGCCTGCGAAGCCCTGGTGGGAACACTGAATTTGACTCTGGCCTCGGCTCAGTTGGTGGAGGCCACCGACTCGACTCCGCAGTACTGCTACGTCAAAGGAAGCATTTCTCCAGGCATCGTCTATCATGTTCAGCTTCCCCTGCCTGGAAACTGGAATGGCCGTTTTCTGAAGTGGGGAGACGGTGGCAAGGACGGGGACCTGGATTTCGCCGATCACCGGGTGGCCGAAGGTTATGCAGTGGCCAACAGCAACCTGGGGCACGACAATGGGTCAGAACCAGGAGCATCCTTTGGCTTTAACAACCGGCAGGCGGAAATCGATTTTGGTTACCGGGCGGTGCATCTGACGGCCAACGCGGGCAAGACGGTCATCCAGGCGTATTACGGTGAGGATCCTGAGTACTCCTACTTTGAGGGCTGCTCCACCGGTGGTCGTCAGGGTTTGATGGAAGCCCAACGCTACCCCTATGACTTTGACGGGATCGTGGCCGGCGCACCGGTGAGCTATTATCAGGCCCAGAATGTCAGTCATGTTTGGATGTTGCAGCGAATGTTCCGGAATGACTTTGAGGGCATCCTGGCCTTTGACACAGATGGGGATGGTTCTTTCGACAGCCTCAAAAAACTGGAAATGCTCCAGCAAGCAGTCCTGGCTAAGTGTGACTCTAATGACGGGATCACCGACGGGGTGATCAACGATCCACTGGGCTGCAGTTTTGATCCTGAGGTGGACCTGGCAGATATGATGTGTCCTGGAAATGTGAACGCTAATGATTGCTTGACCACTGCCCAGCTCCAGACCATAGAGGATTTCTATAGGGGTGCCTATGACAGCGAGGGAGTTTCCATCCACAAGGGAAAAGCCCTGGGTTCAGAGTTCGGATGGCCACAGCGCTACATTCCCCATACCGGGAGCCCTTCTCCCCCATCGGTGTTGACCAATTCGGCCAATCACGTGAACTATCTCTTCTATGAAAAGGATCCAGGGGTCCCCATGCC
>JAZFTY010000393.1:0-3989 GCA_036446935.1 Acidobacteriota bacterium
CTGTCCGGTGGGATCGATGGCGATGCTTCTCCCGCGATAGACCATATCCCCCTCCGGGCCCACCCGATTGACCTTCATCACATAGGTCGTGAAGTAATAGGCGCAGCACCTGGCTTCGAAGAGCCACTGTTCCTTATAAAACTCTCCGCTGGGTCTGGACATGGCATAGGGAGAGAACACGAATTCGACCCCTTTCATCTCCAAAAGCCTCCACAATTCGGGGAACTCGTTGTCCCAGCAGATCAGGACTCCTATTTTTCCGATCTCGGTGTCGAAAATCGGCACATCGTGCCCACCCACGTAGTAGAACTTTTCATAGGAAGAGATGTGCCGTTTTTCTCCATTGGTCTCATCCTCGAGAGTGTATTCAAAAAGAGGAATATGGATTTTTCTGTAAACACCCAGTATTTTGCCATCCGGAGAAATCAAGGGAGCACTGTTGAAGTAGAGGTTGGGCTGTGCTTCCTCGTAGATGGGAGCGATGATATAGACGCCCTGCTGCTTGGCGATACGAGCCATTCTCTCAGTGGTGGGCCCCGGTATGCTCTCTGCCAGGTCGAAAAATCCGTAGTCGAATTGGCTGGGGAAGTACTTGGTGGTAAAAAGCTCCTGAAGACACACCAGTTGCGGTTGATGTTGCTTCACGGCGGAGTTGATCAGCTCTTCCGCCTTGCTGAGGTTGTGCTCCTTGGACTCTTCACAGGAAGATTGAATTCCGGCAACTCTCATATCGTTTCTCTGTTTTAGCATATGCTCGTGGCCGGCGCCACTTGCGGCTAGCCACATCCGATGGGAGAACATGCAGGAACTGTTTGATTCCATAATCGCTGATTCATCCACTCTTCCCGAGGGCGAGAGGATTGGCCATTCGCGGGAGGGCAGGCCGATGACCGCCTATCGTTTCGGCCGGGGAGCCTGCCGCATCAGCCTCATCGCCGGATGCCATTCTGATGAGCCGGTCGGCCCTCGTTTGTTGAGGCATTTGGTGGCCTATTTCTCCCATCTCCCCCAGGATTCTCCGATACTTGAAGATTATCAGTGGTGGATTGTTCCTCATGCCAACCCGGACGGAGAAAAAGTCAATCGTTCCTGGTACACCGACAGAGATGAACGAATCGATTTGATTTCATATCTTAGACACGTCAAACGCGAGCTGCCGGGTGATGACGTGGAGTTCGGTTTTCCTCGTGACCCGGAAGACCGGGATGCACGCCCTGAGAATCAGTGTATTGCCGCATGGTGGATGAAGGCTTGTAGCGTCTTTCATCTTCATGTCTCCTTACATGGAATGGCATTTTCCGGTGGCCCCTTTTTTCTGATCGAACCCGGCTGGTCGTCCCGCTGTGAAGAGCTGAAAGCGAAAAGCAGGCGTGCCGTTGAGGCATTGGGATATCGGCTTCATGACGTTGACCGCCAGGGAGAGAAAGGATTTCTACGACTGGAAAAGGGATTTGCCACTCGTCCTGATTCCAAAGCCATGACCCAGTATTTTCTGGATCGCCAGGATGAAGTCACTGCCAGTAAGTTTCGCCCCAGCTCCATGGAAACGATCTGCTCCCTGGGTGGTGATCCCCTCACGCTGGTTACTGAGATGCCGCTATTTCTTCTCCCCAAAGTGGGTGAGGTACTGGGTCCTCCTGATCCAGAGGCGGAGCGATGGAAAAATCGTATTGAAAAATGGAAGGTCCATCTCAGATCTGAACCAAGTGAGACCGACCCTGTGATGGAAGAGGCGCTCCGTCAAGGTCTGGTCGCCATGCCTGTTCGGGATCATATGCAGCTCCAATGGGACTTCATCGTGGCCGGGCTGGAACAAGTACAGAGGTGAATCCTGAAGGTGCCATTGGTCTGACACGCTTTCTTCTGCAGACCCCTGTGGTAATATTCTGGACAAGATTTTTTAAAGGTTCTCTACGCGAAAACGGCGGCAGGGCTAATGATTCAACAGAACACCGCTGACCTGGGTCGTTACCCGCAGGAAGGCTCAGCAATATCCATTCAGGGAGAGTCCAAGCAGACTCTTGCCGCTACCGTCGTCACCAGCTCTCCAGCTGAAATCTGGCTGGAGCTTGCCCGGCCCACCTCTCAGAAACTCTTTCAAGAAGGAGAGGGAGTTCGAATCAAATACTGGGATGAGGGGGCTGTTGTCTATTATTGGGATGCCAAGGTCATCAACATCACTCCCTCCGGCAAGCGGCACGTGGCCATCTCCATCCACGACAAAGGGGTGACCGTACAGAGGAGAAAATCCCCTCGGGTAAGTGTGCACATTCCTTTCTGGTTCACGGTCATTGATGCTGGAGACACGAAACTCATCGGTCAGAGAGTCGTCGATTCCCGAACCGAAAATATCAGCGTCAGCGGATTGTTATTTAAAACCAGTCTTTTTTTGCAAGCGGGGGATAAATTAGAACTGCACCTTCACTTGCCCCCTGCGGATTCCCTGAATGCTGTCGGATGGGTCGTTCGATCAAACCCATTTGAACTCGACGGAAAGCCTCTCCATTTGGTTGCTCTGGAGTTTCTTCAGATGGAAGAGGAGGAGCAATGCCACCTCCTGGAGCTTCTGGTTCAATACCGAAACTATCAGGCTACAGTGAAAAATGGACCAGGATGATGCTCTGCAGATCAACTCGTCCACTTATGAGTGGTCGGTAAGAATCTTCACCATTCTGAAGAAGATTCTGCGAGTCAATCTCAAGCTGCATCATAAGGGCCAGGTTGACGCGGGAGACATTTTTCTCTTCAACCACTTTGCCCGCTTCGAGACCTTCATTCCCCAATACCTGATCTACCAGGAAACCGGGGCCCAGTGCCGCTCGGTGGCCTCGAAGGATTTCTTCGTCGAAGGATCTGCATTCTCCAACTATCTGTTGAGCGTGGGAGCGGTACCCAATGACCATCCCAGGCTTCTTCCTTTTCTGGCCGAAGAAATCCTTCGGGGTCGTAAGGTGATCGTTTTTCCAGAGGGCGGAATGGTGAAGGATCGCCAGGTGGTGGATAGCGAAGGTCACTATAGCGTTTATTCGCGCATGGCCAAGCAACGGCGCAAACACCACACCGGAGCCGCTGTTTTGGCACTGGCGGTGGACGCCTTCAAGACGGCGATCTTGCAGGCCCATGACACAGGGAACGTTAAGCGTGTGGAGTCGTGGGTCGAGGCCCTGGGCATGGACGGTGAGGACACACTGCTGGCCGCGGCCCGTCGGCCCACTCTGATCGTGCCGGCTAACATTACCTTCTATCCTATTCGAGTGAGCGACAACATCCTCCACAGGGTGGGAGAGCTGGTCGGCAGGGGACTGAGCCGGCGGCTTTCTGAGGAACTGCTCATCGAGGGAAATATCCTGCTCAAGGACACGGACATGGATATTCGCCTGGGTGTCCCGGTGCAGCCTCCCAGGTTTTGGCGCTGGTGGGAGCGAAAGCTGATGACCCAAGTGAGTCGCAAGATCGATTCCTTGGATGGGTTTTTTGGGCTGTCAACCGAAGGGGGAAGTTGGGATGTTCGCCTCATAGCACGGCTTATGCGGGACAAAGCCGGAAAAATTAGAGACGAGTACATGCACAGAATGTATACCGGCGTGACCGTCAATCTCAGTCACCTGGCTTCCAGTATCATGCTGACGCTGGTCAACAGAGGGCAAATGGAGGTGGATCACGCCCTCTTCCACAAGATTCTCTATCTGGCGGTGAAACACGCACAGAAGGAACCTTCGATGCATCTTCATCGAAGCCTCAAGAATCCTGAGGCTTATGGTGGAGTCCTGAATGGACGATGCCCTGGGCTTGAGAGGTTTCTTAAAACCACCACCTCCATGGATCTCGTCGAGAGGGTCAATGGACAATACCGCTTTCTGGCCAAGCTCCTTAAGGAAAACGAGTTCGACGAGATCCGTATCGAGAACCTGGTGGTCGTCTATGCCAACGAGGTGGAACCCATTCCGGGGGTCTCCCGCTCGGTCAGGCAGTCGGTTGAAGAAGCTCCT
>JAZFTY010000394.1:0-2136 GCA_036446935.1 Acidobacteriota bacterium
AGGCGGAAGCGGTGGGCGTGGTTGCGGTGGATGATTCCGACCTGGATCAACAGATCGTCGAGGTTGTACAACGTGGCTTTCGCTGGGGTGAGCAAGTGCTGCGTCCTGCCCGGGTGCGGATCGGGCAATATCAGGCCGATACAAAATCCCCTAGGGGCAAGCCGGTGGATCGCCCGAACGGGTAGCCCGCGGGCCCGTAGGCTGAAGCCTGCGGCTCTGACAGAGCAACCAGATCAGCCACCGGCTGAGCCCTACGAGAATCTATGAACGGTACCGGCTAGAGAGCTTCCAGCGTCGCTGGGTATGGCGGGATTGTGATCCATTGAAAGCATGACACAGTGCTATGGCGAGCGCATCAGCAGCATCGTGGGGTTGAGGTTCTTCCTTGAGATTCAGCAAGGTCCGAACCATGACCTGGATTTGTGCCTTATCGGCCCTTCCGTAACCGACAACCGCCTTTTTGATTTCCAAAGGTGAATACTCGACAAGAGGAATCCTAAACTGGCCTGCGGCCAACAAAACCACGCCCCGAGCCTGCCCGAGTTTGAGTGCACTCTTTGGGTTGACGGCATAGAAGACATCCTCGACCGCAACCACGTCCGGTGCATGGTGCTCCAACAATGAATACAGCTTGGTGTGAATACGCCTTAACCGATCCGGGAAAAGGTTCGATTCACCCTTGGTGAGGCCCGAAATCCCCCCGTATTCCAGGCAACACGGATGATTCCCTTCGATGTTGATCACCCCAAATCCCGTCATTCGACTCCCGGGGTCAACGCCTAGTATCACCACGGAAGCATGATACTACCGGGGTCTGCGGTCTGTTGTCAGCCGGTCTGTTGTCAGCCGGTCTGTAGTCAGCCGGTCTGCCGGCTGTGGTCAGGGGGTCAGCCGGTCAGGGGGTCAGGCGGTCACCAGCGACTCCATCTGCTGATCATCGATGTCGAAGTTGGCCCAGACACTTCCCACATCCTCAAGATCCTCCAATGCGTCCATTAATCTGAGCATCTGTTCTGCTTGCTTGTTCTCGAGACGCACGTCGGTCTGCGTGATCATGGTCACTTCGGCAGACTCCATTTTGACCCCGGCTGCTTGCAAGGCTTGTTTGACCGCCTCTAAAGTTTCAATAGAGGTGTAAATGTTAAAGAGTTCCTCCTGGCTCTCAAAATCTTCAGCTCCAGCCTCCAGAACGATTTCCAGGAGTTTCTCTTCCGAAACCTCTTTCTGGTTAATGGCAATCGACCCCTTCCTCTCAAACATCCACTGCACACTGCCTGTCTCAGCCAAATTCCCCCCCTGCTTGGAAAAGATACTGCGAAGCTCCGCTACCGTTCTATTCTTGTTGTCGGTCAGGACCTCGATCAGCACCGCCACTCCTCCCGGACCATAGCCTTCGTAGGAAAAGGATTCGTAAATCTGGCCAGGAAGCTCTCCCGTTCCCTTCATAATGGCACGCTTGATGTTGTCCTGGGGCATGTTGGCACCCTTGGCGGTCTGCACGGCCCCTCGCAGACGAGGATTGGCCTCAACATCACCCCCGCCAAGCCGAGCAGCCACACTAATTTCCTTGATCAGTCGAGTAAAGAGCTTTCCCCTCTTGGCATCGGCATTCGCCTTCTTGTGCTTGATGGAATGCCATTTTGAATGTCCTGACATGCTTGTAAATCCCCTATTGGAATCGATTGTATGGTTTGAGGATCAGTCGTATTGTAGCATGGACGCAAGAGACCTGACCACCTGACCTCCTGACCTCCTGACCAGCCAAAATTAGAACCTTGGAACTTGGAACTTGGAACTTAGAACCCTCTGCGGTGTAAGATCCGTGACGTCCATGGGATTGAAAAAGTGACCAAATACAAAGTCGTCCTCCAATACGTCGGAACCCACTACGCAGGTTGGCAAATTCAGAAGGATCAGCACACGATCCAGGGCAAGTTAAAGAACGCAGTGCACCAGTTGACCGGCGAAGAGATCAGTGTGGTGGGGGCGGGTCGAACCGATTCAGGGGTACACGCGAAGGAACAGGTGGCCCACCTCAGACTTTCTGAAGAGATGGCGACAGAGAAACTTCTTCGGGGACTCAATGGAATTTTACCCTGGGACATTCGAGTCATGAGTATCGATCCGGCTCCCCAG
>JAZFTY010000395.1:0-4795 GCA_036446935.1 Acidobacteriota bacterium
CAGTCAGAGCCGAATATACAGGACTGCTGGGAATCTCACAATGCCGGCTAACCTGACTTTTTAAGGATTTCAGCCAGGTTCAGTTCAATCGACTGATTGGAGTGCATGAGCTCGGCAAGAATCTCTTCCCGGGATTGAGACTTCTCTATACTGGCCTTGCGATCATCTTCCAGGAAGGGCCACAGGCTCTTTCGGATGGCCTCGGGAAGGATGGTCTCCAGATACTCCAGGGCCGTGCCTTTGAGCTCCCGGTTATCGGTGTGCAAGCCGCGAAAGGCAATCTTCAGTGGCTCTCTCGGCAAAGCCAACGACAGGATGGTGAACACGTGCTCCAGGCTTCGACTGGACCGCCGCCGTAAAAAGTCATCCACAAGGGGTGAAAGCTCCTCCTCATCCTCGAGTTGATCGAGCAGCCGGTGGCTTTCCCACACTCTCCTGCCCACCGCCACTTCACGGAGCACCGCTGAAAAGACCTTTTCTTTCTCGAGCTTAATTTCCGGATTTTTGTCCAGGATATGGGCCAGGGCCCGCCCGCTTTGGAAACGAACCTCAAAGCGAATGTCCTTCAGACCGGTCCACAGCCCGGCTACGGCTCGCTTAGAAGAACTGGAGCTGAGGATCCGGGGAATACGGCGTCGAATGGCAAAATCCTGCTGAGGGTCAGCGAGAACATCAACCAGCTGACCCGTAATCCTCGGCGCGACCTGGCGCAAGGCAGCAATCGCCTCTCGACACACTTCGTCCCATGCCAGCAAGGGCACCACGTGAGGCACGAGAGAAGGCTCAAGATCGGCCTGAGCCAGGGTGGCCCGGATCTGCTGCGGCTTTCCCGATCGGAGATGGACGATCTGCTGGACGAGGGGATCCAAAGAGGCAGTGGAAGCTTCTGATTCACCCTTGAGCACCTCCTTCCCTGAATCTGACGGCTCCTGGGAGCTCACGGACTGGGCGCCCTGAAGTCCCAGCGCTCTCAGATCAAGGGAGACCTGGGTCAGAACCATGGTTTGGCGGGTTGTTTTGTCTGCGATCTCCGAGAGGTCGAGTTCCACGGCACGATTGAGCAGACTCTTTTCCAAAGCTCCGACGTAACCTTGATGCAGGTTCTTGGCCACCACCAAGCCCACCCCGGCGATGAGCGCAGCCGAGATCAGCATGGCGGACTGAGCCAACTGGGGTCCCAGAAACAAGAGCAGGCGGACCGTGCCTCCTCCCAAGGCATCTCCCAGACGCTGGAATCCCACGTCGATCAAGGACTTGGTGGCTCGTTTGTCCCGCAGCGAGATCGGCGTATAGAAGAGTTCGTATCCGGAACGGAACAAGGAACTGCGCAGGACCGCTTCTGAGGCCCGAGCCACCGACGCGCTGGCCAAGCCGGGAGCGAAGAAAACTCCCAGGGCACCCACGATAACCGCAGCAGGGAGAGTAGCCACCGTCTTTGCCAACCCCAGCTTCTCCAGCGAGACGCGACCGAGAGACGTTTGCAGGACAAAGGTGAGCAAACCGATGACCATGTAGAAAACGGCAAAGAAGCGCAGCAGCTCCTCACCCTGCTGATAGGTGGCTACTGCGTGGGCTTTGAAAACGTAGTCGATCAGGGCTGCACTCAGGGTGCCCAGAAGTACCAGCACGGCCAGGCTGCGCAGATAGGGTTCTTGCGCCACAATTCGGAATCCGGAAGATTTCACCTCGGAAACTGGCTGACGGTCGGCTGGAGGAGATTCAGAGCCTGGAAGCGGCCTCAGGACACCCAGCCTCCAGGCACAGAAAAAGTGCATGAGGGCCAGAAGCGGGAGCATCGTCGATACACTCAACAGAACGGCCACCCTTTCGGCCACAATTCCCCCGGCCAGACCTCCCACTGTTGCGGCACCGGCAATACGACTGATCCGCTTCTTGGCCGTTCGAGGATCGAACCGCTCGTTGATCACCGACCAGAATCCGGAGATCAAGAAAGCACCGACCACGGCCAGATGAAGATAAAATGCAACGGCGGCAACCCTTGGACTGACAGAGATCATCCCCCACTCGGCCAGCAGCAAGACCCCACTGATTCCAAAACCCCAGGGAACCAGTCGCTGCGGACTGAGCCGGGGCATAGCCCGTGAGAAAAAGACAACGGTGGCAATGGAGAAGAGTGACGCTCCAATGAGCATGACCGGTAGAGCGGTAATGTCGAAGTTGGAAAAAAACAAGGCGTCGCGGGTGGCTAGTCCACCCACGTGATTGGCGATCATGGCAGCAGCCACCAGCATGGCAGCCATGACTGCTGCGTCGGATTGTTTGTGCTCCGACTGATTCAGGTCTGTTCCTGGCCCGCTCAACCTTCTTTTTGCCTCAGAAGTTTCATATACTCTCTGCTCTTCCTCGGTATTGTAGTACTGGTAGCGGGAATCGTGCCATGAAAGTGATCTATCTAGCCTTTTTCTCGGCGTTGCTGCTGACCCAGCTTCCCTTTCTAGCAGCACAAGAAACCGTTGAGCAGGACAGCCGGGCCGAAGAGCTCAGAGAGCGTCGCCGCCAGAAAGGTCAAGAGATCGTTACCCCAACGACCAGTGGTGTAACGAAAGCTTTCATCAAGATGGAATCGGGCGAACTTGTTCGCCAAGTCAAGTCCATTCGCTGGAATGACTTTTACCCCAGGTTTGGGCAGATCAGTAACAACTCAGGTATGGGTGGGGGAGTGCGCTATTACAGGCGTACCGGTTTGGGCCTCAATGTGGAGGGCTCTGCAACGATCTCTTTTACCAACTACAGGCAGGCCGACTTTCACTTTGGCAGATTTAACCAGATGGCTCCCAACACTCTTTTGGGTCCGAATGCCTTTGGAGCTCCCTTCGACTTTGGCGAGGAGCGACCCGGACAAGTGAAATCCTACCTTTACCTGGACTTGCGCTACCGCTATTTCCCAAGGGAGCGTTTCTTCGGTGTTGGCCCCGATTCCAGCCTGGACAACCGAACCAGTTATTTGCTGGAGGATGGACACTACGGTGCTGCCGCCGGTTACCAGTTTGGTCGTTGGCTGGGTGTTGGAGCCAGAGGCGCCTACCTCAAGGTGAACACGGGACCCGGAACTGATGATGCCTTTCCCAAGATTGGAGACCTGTTTGATGACAACACCGCTCCGGGATTGGCGCGGCAGCCCGATTTTCTTCGTTTTGACTCGGTCCTATTCGTCAACTTGATGGACACCCCGGGCAACCCGCACAAGGGAGGAGCAATCGGACTTTCCTACTCCCGATATGATGCGCGCGGTGACGACGAGTTCGATTTTGACAGCATTTCGCTGGACCTTCGAGGCTATCTCCCCCTGGGTTCACGACAGCGGGTTCTGGCAGTGCGTTTTTTTGCATCGCGGAATAATGCGGATGCAGGCGGCCGCATCCCCTTTTACTTTATGCGCACTTTAGGCGGCAAGGAAACCTTGCGGGGTTTTGCGGATCTTCGTTTTCGGGATGCCAGGATGCTCTACTTATCCGCTGAATATCGATGGGAGGCAGCGCCTGCTATCGAGTTTGCTTTTTTCTACGATACCGGGAGGGTTTTTCCTGAAAGTGAAGAAATTGCATTCGAGCACCTGGAACATAATATTGGCGCAGGCGTCCGGTTCAAGACAGTGAACCAGGTGATTCTGAGGTTGGACGTGGGCCATGGAAGTGAGGGAACGATCGTCCACTTCCAGTTTGGCCCTTCCTTTTAGCGAGGAGTACTTAAGGTGAAACCTTCCACTCTCTGCTTCTGGCTGACCCTGGCGATCGGATCGCTCACCGTCTCCGCCTTTCCCCAGGGAAACACATTCCGATCGGATGACCCTTTAGCGGTTGATCCTGACGAATTGCCCATACCCCAGCCGCATCCCGTCGAGCTGAGCCAGACTTTAGATATTCTTGAAAACACCTTTTCTCTTCGCCCCGACAAAGACGTGCCGATTCCTGAGGCCGAGAACACCAACACACTGGGAGAGGTACCCGATTCCAGCTGGTTCACCAATCGCATGGGCCAGCGAGTGATGACCATTGAGGAACTGGTTCGTGGACCCAATCAAACGGAAGGTCCCGACACATCGGAACCTTGGGTCATCATTGCCGTAAAATCCGAGGGCATCACACCCGGTTTTACCATTCGCGATGGGAAGGACGAGGTCTATTTCATCAAGTTCGATCCTCCCAGGTACCCCCAGCTGGCCACCTCAACGGAAGTGATCGCCACCAAGTTTTTTTATGCCTTTGGCTATCACGTTGCGGAAAACCACCTCAGCTTCATCCGGCGCCAGGATCTCAGGATCTCTCCTGACGCCCGGCTGGAGGACGAAGAAGGAAAAGAAAGACCGGTTCGGGAGTCAGACATAGACAACATCTTCAGATGGGCCTACCAGGAGTCGGATGGCACCACCCCTGTGATTGCCAGCCGCCGGATTCCAGGGATTCCTTTAGGGCACTTCACCTATTACGGTACTCGCAGTGACGACCCCAACGATATTTTCCCCCACCAAAATCGCAGAGAACTGCGAGGACTGCGAGTCTTCGCTGCCTGGCTCAACCATGACGATTCGCGCAGTATCAATTCGCTGGATGTTTATGTCGGGGAACCCGGAGAGGGTTCTGTGAAACATTATCTCCTCGATTTCGGGTCTACCTTGGGGAGTGGAAGCGTCAAACCGCAAACCCGCCGAGCCGGCAACGAGTACATCATCGAGGGGAAACCGATCGCAAAGGCCGGACTGACTCTGGGGATTTGGGATCGCCCCTGGCGACACGTCAAGTATCCAGACTATCCGGCCATTGGTCGTTTTGAGGCC
>JAZFTY010000396.1:0-3586 GCA_036446935.1 Acidobacteriota bacterium
TTGAGTGGTTCTCCATCCCGGGCCCGCACACCGTGTTCAGCCAGGCGGGCGGCTATGATGGAGCCCGCTGTCCCCGCTCCCACGATGATCAGATCATAGGGTCCACTTTGACTCTGGTTCTGCATGGCTCAAAGTCTCCAGATTAAAAGATTTTGAATGTTGGGGTGCACTAGCCCGCATTATGCATAAATTCTCTACTGCATCGACGAAACCATCCGCCCTGACTGCGTTGCACTCGGTCGGCCTCCTCAACGTACCGTACAGTAGGTTTGCGGGGGCCTCTGACCCGCAAGCGGGTGCCCCCGCCCTTGTCAGGTCGGCGCTTTCGTCGCTTCGTGACAAGAACCTATGCATAATCCGGGCTAAGGTCCGTACTCTTCCACCGCCTGCTGAATGAGGTCACCGTAAACCCGTTGGTAGTCCTTCTCGTAGAAGGCGCGGGGATCCGGGGCGTAGTCTCTCATGTAGTCCCCTTCCATGTTGATGCCGGGAATCCCGGGGATCCAATCCTCTCTCAGCATTTCATCGGGGTCTCCATATTTGGCCGCCAGTTGCCGCACCTCGGGATCATCCAGGGCGGTCAGCCTTCCCTTGTCGATCATGGTGAGGGTGCGGCCGTCTCGGGTCTCAATGGTCACGGTGGGAAAGTAGAGGTGAACGTGATAATGATCGGTCGGATAGCCGCGTTCCGTGGCCCATTCGCGCCGGGAATTGAGTCCAATGCCGATGTGAATCACCCCCGAACGCATCCGATCCAGCACCCAGGCGCTGCGGCCGGCTCGGGTCGCGAACACATCATGGGGACGGACGATCTTGGGATTGGTGCAGATGGAAACCTCGGTCACATAGTTGTTGCCGGGGCGAGGCTGGGAGATGTAGTGAATCTCTTTGGTCTTGTCCAGAAACTCACGCCACAACTCACCATACTCTCCTCCACCCTCCATGGAGGCAATCTGATTGTTTTCGACTTTGATCTGGATGTAGGGGAAAGGCCCCTGATGGTCGGTGGTTCCGGCAATCACCCCTGCTGCGTCGGCATCGTCAAAAATGATCCCAATGGGATAGGCCATCAGATGTCCCGGGATAATGGGATTCTCAGATTCTCCCGGACCAAACTTGTGGGTGATGCCCCCGATGTGAACCGGATAGGTGGGATGGGCGCCCTCCACCACCTGCCAGTGCTCATCGGTCCAGCTCCAACTCAGGTCGGTCCCCTCCGGATCGGTGATGCGAACCCGACGGGCCTGGCGAACCATCTCCCAGCCCTTGCGTTCGATCAGTTCGATGAGGTCTCGAGGGTAGGCTTCCCCGGCACTGGCCAGCGTATAGCGCGTGGGCCACATCATGCGAATCCCATAATCGGACTGGGCACCTTCCAGACCGGTCTGAAAGGTACGCCCCACCACCAGGTCATAGCCCTGTGATCGAGCGAAGTCCTCAATCGAGACTTTTCCCTTGCCCGCCAGCGTGGATCCGGTTCCCGTGCTGAAGGCACCCTGATACCGATCTCGGTGTATCCTCCGCTCCATCGAATCCCCGGTGGTCCAGACCTCTTTGAAAGGGCTGGCCTGGTAGAAAACATCCACACTGGCATCCTTTTCCTCAAAAACTCGCTTGAAGGCTTCAACCACCCAGGGATCGGTGTAATCGCTCACCACAAAGAGGATTTTCTCTCCTCCCTTGACCTCGTATCCTGGTCTCATGTTGAGCCCTTTGTCACGAAAGGCAATGATCCTGGCAGCCGGCAGAAGATCCTCCACCGAATTGAATTTGGGCGGCTGGGGATAACGAGGCTCGGGATAACCCGGCATCTTGCCCGAACCAGGCGGCGTTTGAGCCAGGCCGCTGATCCCGAAAACGATCAGGAAAGAAATGAAAAGAAGGGTCCGACTGAAGATGGACTTACCAGGCATAGCGATCAATCCTCCTGCTTGCAAAGTCTGACTTGGTATCTCCCTACAAATTTTGAGTCCAGAATACAGCTTTCCAATCGAAACGCAAGTGAAAAGCCCCCTGTTGCGGACGTCGCAGGAGTGTGTTAGGAAGATAGGTTTGATCATGTCCAACCTCCCTTTCGGATACTCTTTGCGTCTGTTTCTTTCCCTCCTGGTCTTGGTTGGGTTGATACCGGGCTATGCCGGAATGAGGCCGCAAGCTTTAGGGCTGGTTCGTGTGGACCTGGGCGAGGACCGCATGCTTCCGGGCTTCGCCGTAACGGTTCCCTGTTTTCTGAGAGGGAGTGGTGAGATCGAGGTGGGAAGGATTGAAATGGAGATCACTTTTCCCCATGAGCAGGTGACTTTTGAGCACGTCCGGCGGGGATTGATTTCCGATCAGATCAAGGCCGAGATCACCACCGAAGTCCAGGTCAGCGAGGTGGACCCTGCCCTCTCGGTCATCACCTTAAGTCTCTCTGCGGGAGAGACAATCCCTATTGCTCCAGGATTTCTTTTTGATCTGGTGTTTAAGATCGCCCCCGATGTACCCATGGATTCTCCACCCATCCTGTTGGAGAATCAAACCCGAGTCTACACCTTCAGCGACTCACCTGAACTTGTGGAGAATGTGGAGAGCCAGGACGGGTTCATTCTGGCCGTTTCCGAGGCCCCTCCGGTGGTGTCCTGCTTCTTTTATATGCACTGAGGGAAGCTGACCGCCTGACCGCTGACCACAGACCGGCTGGTCAAGGGGGCGGCCGGTTCACGGCACGTAGTATCCCCCCATGATCGCTTCGTACCACATCTTGATCACGGCCGGGACCATCCCTTTGGGCAGACCTGGTTCCGGTCGGCTCCAGCCGTGATATCCGGCGTCGAAGCGAGTCAACGTCACCTTGGGAGTGGGTTCCATGGAGGCAAAGGCGGGAAGCACTCTCCCGCTGTATCCTTCAAAGGTATGGTCCTTGCTGTACTTGGCAATGCTAAAGAGCACCGGGGGAACCGGTTTCACTCCCTGACCCGACAACTCCCGTGGGTAGCCGAGGTACCGGTCCATGAGGTCTTGAGTCTCTTCGGGACTCAAAGCCAGACGTTTGGCCGTTGCTTGTGCCGCTTCCCTCAGGGCTTCGACACCGTTGAGGTGGACCATATATTCCGCTTTAAAATTGGGACTCGTGGTTCCTCGTTTCCAGATCTCGAACACCTCTTCCATCAAGGAGGGAAGACGCTTGAGTGCTTCCGGTCCTTCCGTTTTCAGGACTTCTTCGCCGTGGTACATGGCCCGCAAACGCCAGGTGAATACGGTCAAACACTGGAAGAAGCAAAGATGACACCCCAGTGCACATACCCCTGTAGCTGCACATGAGTCCCGCATGGACGCTAAAACTCACCCAGTAGCCCGGAGACTTTACGCATGACTCCCCCTCAACTGGGTGTACAATCCTGGCTAACGGTTCTATGCTAGGGCCCAAGAGGGCTATGAACAAGAGCAAGTTTTTGAGGATAGCCATACCCTTTTTCGTTTCCTCCTCTATCCTGACCGTTCTTCACCAAAACAGGAAGGAAGAGCCCGCCGCCCGGATCGTCGAGGATGAATCCACGAATCGGGTCCCTTCCATCCGCTTCCTTATTGAGGTCCGGGGTGGATT
>JAZFTY010000397.1:0-2318 GCA_036446935.1 Acidobacteriota bacterium
AAAGAATGACCATCAGCCCAAAGCCACCTAAAATCACTGCGCCGGCTAGTGTCGGCATATGATTTAAGAGCGGTAATAAAAACATATCTGCCTCCTTCGGTCAAGTGAGTGCAGACAGATCTGATTTCCTTACATTCGGCCGTTGTCCTCATGTCGGAAGGCGAACATCTCTTAAGAAAGAACGGCTTCCCGGTGAGGGACTGTCCCAAGAATTTCCGAATTCGGGGACTGTCCCGCAACTCTCCGCCAGGTTTGAAATTTCAGGAACTCAGCCCCTGGCCCAGGGAGCGCCCAGGTGACGGCCCAGGACGACCTGGGAGAGGGCAAAAAGAGCGAAAAAGCCCAGGGTGACCAAGAGGTCCACCCAACTCAAACTCAGGCTAGTCTCAGGAGAAGGTACCACCAGCCAGAACCTCTCCAGCCAGATGCCCACGATCGTGATCAGCGAGATAACAAACAGGGGAGCCGGTCGCTTCATGCGGCGACTGAGCAGAGCCGTGAAGGGGATGAAAAAGCAGAGGCTCAGAACCATCCAGGTCAGCACTCCCCAGCTGCCTGTGGTCCGGACAATCAGAAACCCCAGTTCCTCGGGAAGGTTGCCATACCAGATGACCAGGTACTGAGACCACAGCAGGTAGGTCCAGAGGAGGGTAAAGCCCAGTAACAGCTTTCCAAGATCATGGGCTATGGAATCGTTGAACCACTCCTCGACACCCGTGAATTTGCGCCACAGGAAGCTGGCCGCTGTTATGGCAGCAATTCCCACGCACAGGTTTCCCATGAAAAAGTAGGCTGGAAAAAGGGTGCTGATCCAGTAGGGATCCAGGGACATGACCAGATCGATTGCCACCAGGCTGAAGACCACCGTATAGAGGAAGATGGTCACAACGGCCAGGGCAGACAGATTGGAGGACGGAGAAGAATCTTCCCCTCTGCTTTGCCGGGAGGTCAGCACGAACTTTCCAGCCACCCCATAGAGCAGCAGCAGGGCGATCCCATCTCGCAGTCCCATGAAGGGCAGGGTGAACCAAGCGGCTCTGCCCGGGGGTGGATCTGTAATCCAGGGGTAGAGAGATTCGGCTCCCAGGACCATCAAGAGCAAATACAGAAGCAGGGAGAGGGGGAGAAAACAGGCAAAACTTTCGGCGACCGTACGTACTCGATCGACTGCCCAGTGGCCCTTGGTGAGTTGGAAGATGGCCGAAAAGACCACACCCGAGATGGAGATTCCCGACCAGAACAGAAAGTTGACCAGAAAGATCTTCCAGGTGTGCTGGGGGCTCTGTGCTACCCCGATGGCAAAAGCCAGCACTCCTAAGACGGCTGCTCCCAGCAGCAGGCTTGTGGTCCGGTTGAGCTTGAAAGAAGAGGAGTGCGCTTCGGTCATGGGGAAGGTTGCTTGAGCGTTCTTAAATAGGTGACGATCTGCCAGGATCGATGTGAAGAAAGTTCGGCGCCGTAGCGGGGCATCAAGCGAACGCCGTTGCGAATGGTCCCGTAGAACCAGGCGTCGCTGTTCTCCTGAAAGAAGGGACTGGCCAGATCACTGGGTGGAATGAACTTGGCCGCAACCGGGCCGTCCCCTTTGCCCGTCTCCCCGTGACAGGGCATGCAGTAACTCATAAACAGGGATTGTCCCTGTTCCACGTTGGAATCGGATGGGGGCAACGGGTTGCTGGGATAAAGTTCCTCGAACTGAGTACGGCTCCAGCCGAACTCGCCGTTGACGGGAAGGGTGGCCTCCACGGCCGGACGAGGGCCATGATAGGGTGCCGGCGCGGGTTGTTTGGACATGTCAGCATTCCAGGGCCAGCCCGTGGCACAACCCGCAGCATAAAAGGTGATCAGGATTCCGATGATTGCCGCCAGAAATGGCCGTCTCATCGTATTTCCCATTCCGTAGCCCCCCTCTCTTTGAGAAACTCCGCCACCTGCTCGGTGTCCACGGAGGGACACTCGATCCAGAGGCCGAAGTGGTCCTGAGTGAAGCGAGTGTCGTAAGGCAGAGGTCTGCGATGGCGTGCCCAGATCGACCAGTACAGAAATCCACTCACCGTTCCCAGCGCACCGAAGAGAATGGTCAGTTCAAAGGCAATGACCAGAAAAGGAGGAATGGAAATGAGCGGTTTTCCTCCCGTGATCAGCAGCGGCCACTGGGCCGTGGTCCAGATGGTCAGCACTAATCCAAAGATTCCACCGGTCACAGCGCCCAGCAGAGTTAGCCTGCGCACCGGGCTTTTTCCGGGCGAGACCGCTTCAATCAGATCCTCATCAAGAACAGGAGAAAAGGCCTCCAGCGGACCCAGGTTCTCGGTCCG
>JAZFTY010000398.1:0-2844 GCA_036446935.1 Acidobacteriota bacterium
AGGCCCACCCGCTGAAAATGGGAATAGAGGAGAACAAAGATGGCAGTGACGGAAATAAGGGACAACAACAGGATTAAACGGGTGGCGTTAACCTGACTCTCGAACTGACCTCCATAACTGACAAAATAGCCTTCCGGAAAATCCATCTGGGCCGCCACCCTGTCACGAATCTCCTCGACCACACCCCCCAGATCCCGTCCTGCCACATTGCACTGGACCACGATGCGTCGCAATCCGTTTTCTCTGAGAATCTGGTTGGGGCCCGTGCTGGTTTCGATGGACGCCACCTGGGCCAGCGGAATGCTCCCACCGGTGGGAAGGTCCACCAGAACGTCATCCAGAAACTCCAGGTTGTCCCGCCAGAAATGGTCCAGACGGAGAAAAACATCGAAGCTGCGCTGTTCTTCCAGAACCTGGGTGATGACCCGTCCATTGAGGGCGGTCTCCAGTGCCTCGGTAATCTCTCCAACCCCCAAGCCGTACCGTGCCGCCTGGGTCCGGTTCACCTCGATACGCACCTGTGGAATGGGAACTTGCGCTTCAACATAAAGATCCCTGACCCCTGTAACACCACTCATGATCTGCTCAACCTCTTCCGCCAGAGAGCGCAATACGGTGAGGTCTTCACCAAAAATCTTGACCGCGATCTCGGCAAAGGTCCCTGAGAGCAAATGATCGATCCGGTGAGAAATGGGTTGACCCACGTTGACACTGATGTTGGGGATCTGGCCCAGCTTCTCACGGATTTCCGCCTCGATTTCCTCCTTGGGACGACCCTCCCGTAGGGTCACGTCGATTTCGCTGTAATGGACCCCTTCAGCATGCTCATCCAATTCCGCCCGCCCCGTGCGGCGGCCCGTCGAGACCACTTCCTCCACTTCCAGGAGAAGCAGCTCCGCCCGGGTACCGATTTGGTCCGATCGAGGAAGTGAAATGCCCGGCTCGGCCACCAGGTTGATGGTATAGCTTCCCTCATTAAAGCCGGGAAGAAAGGTCCGGCCCATCAATGGGATAAAGGAAAGGGCAAACAGCACCAGAAAGCCTGCCCCCAGAAGAATCTTCCCTGGGTGCTCCAGAGTAACGTCCAGCAGCAGGGTCTGCCCATGCTTGAGCTGTCGGACCAGCCAACCATCTTCCCGTCGCTCCAGGAGCTTGGAGCGGCCCAGGAGGTAATAGCAAAGCACCGGCGTGAGGGTCAATGAGACCAGAAGCGAGGCCAGGATGGAGACCACATAGGCAACGCCCAAAGGAGTGAAAAGCCGCCCCTCCACTCCGCTCAGAAAGAAAAGGGGCAAGAAGACCAAGATCACGATGAGGGTGGCAAAGACAATGGAATTTCGAATCTCGCTGGAAGCTCGAAAAACAACGTTCAGGGCCGGCTCCGGGTGGTCCCTCTGGCGATTCTCGCGCAGTCTCCGGAAAACGTTTTCGACATCCACGATGGCATCATCCACCAGCTCGCCAATGGCAATGGCCAATCCCCCCAGCATCATGGTGTTGATGGTGATTCCGAAGAATTCCATCACCACCGCAGTGATCAAAAAGGAGAGCGGTATGGCGGTCAGGGTGATGGTTGTGGTTCGGAAGTTCAACAGGAAGAGAAACAGGACGATGACCACCAGTATAGAGGCATCGCGAAGCGCATCAACCACGTTGTCGATCGCAGTTGCAATAAAATCAGCCTGGCGAAAAACAGCCGGATCCACCACCACGCCTTCGGGCAGGCCGGCCCGAATTTCATCCAAGGCAGCTTCTACCCGTTCGGTCAGCTCCAAGGTGTTGGCACCCGGCTGCTTGGTGATCTGCATGATGACCGCATGCTGTCCGTTGTAGGAGGACTCTCCCCGCTTGATCTGAGGACCAAACTGCACCCGGGCAACATCCCGAACATAGACGGGAACCGATCCGCGTACGGCGACTACCGAGTTTCCCAGATCCTCCAGCGTCTCGATCCGTCCCATATTCCGGATCAAATACTCCTGGCCTCCCCGATTGAGAAACCCTCCCGAGGTGGCGGAATTGGAGAATCCAATGGCCCTCTCCAACTCAGCCAGGCTAATGGAGAAATCCCTCATTCTTTGGGGGTTTACCAAGACCTGATACTGCCGGACCCCACCTCCCATGTTGACCACCTGGGCCACTCCAGGTATGGCTAAAATCCGGGGCCGGATGGTCCAATCGGCCAGCGTCCGAAGCTCCAGTCCGGAAATGCTTTCCTCTTCAGCCCGCAGGCTGATGAGATGAATCCCTCCCATAATGGAGCTGATGGGTCCCATCACGGGAACCACTTCCGGAGGAAGCTGAGCTGATGCCAGCTGCAGTCTCTCGTTGACGATCTGTCGGGCGATGTAAATATTGGTATCCCAACCAAATTCAACCCAGATGATGGAAAGTCCCGGCGCCGATTGCGAGCGCACTCGTTCCACGTTGGTGGCTCCGTTGAGTAGGGTTTCCAAGGGAAAAGTGACGAGACGCTCCACCTCTTCAGGTGCCAGACCATGGGACTCGGTCATGATCGTGACCATGGGGCGGTTGATGTCCGGCAGCACATCAACCGGAAGATTGACCATGACGTAGCCACCGTAAACCACCAGGAAAACGGATGCGGCAATCACCAGGAGTCGATTTTGAAGCGAGAAACGGATGATGGCGTTTAACATGTCACTTCCGAGTCGACAGCACTCAATGAGTGGATTCTAAGTGTAGTGGTTTTATCCCGAGCTGAAAATGTTATCGGCCCATAAAAGCCAGGAAGAGGTACATCCCACGGCGGACCGCCCGGATCACTGCCTGGGCGCTGGCCGGATCTCCCACCAGCCGAAAACCATTCTCCACGTCCCAGCT
>JAZFTY010000399.1:0-3055 GCA_036446935.1 Acidobacteriota bacterium
ATAAGCAACCCAACTACAAAACCGCCTCCTGCCCTGAACTTTGGGTTCTTGAGTAGTTCTTTCAGACTCACCAATCCAAAAGGATCAACGAGGTTAATCGGATTATTCCCGACATAGGAGTACAGGTTGACTCCACCGGTAAATCCGATTGGATCCACTTGAACAAATCGGCCGGTTATCGCGTCATATACCCGGGCCCTATAGAAATAAAGGCCAGTCTCTAAATCGAATTCTCGGGAGGTAAACGTATAAGGTTGGACAAAAGCAGGATCCTGCTGAAACTCAATTTGGCCAAAGGGTGAATAGACATAAGATTGAGCGACAGTGCCAATCGTGTCTGTCAGTTCACTAACACTCCCCAACCCATCCGCGTGATAAAAAAACTTCTCACCAGCTTCAAACTTTCCACTGGCATCCAGATCCTGCTCCATGATCAGTGGCTCATCGATTCCCGGCCCGTGGATATAACGAGCCACGATGGTACTGGTTCCATCCAGTTCGAAAAGAATGTCCTCGTCGTCATAAATATAATGAGTGACGACTCCAGAGACGTTTTTTTCAATTCGCCTTCCTAAGCCATCATACCTGTACCTCACAACGCTACCGTCCTCTCGAACCAACTGAATGAGACTGTTTTCCGCATCGTATTCGAACTGCGTCGAGAGGCCAGTATCCCTGTTCGTCTTTTGGATCTGGTTACCATTAGCATCGTAGGTATATGTGAACGTGATATCACCGGTCAGTTGATTGCCTGAATTAAAGATGGAGACACCGTTCTGATTGGAATCCACACGATTCCCCACTTCGTCGTAGGTAAAAACTTCCACCGGGTCGGAGGGGGAAGGATTCATGGCCTCCACGAGCCGATTCAGTGGATCAAAGGTATAGTTCGCCGTTCCAACATTGTCCGTCTTGCTGGTTCGATTACCCACATTGTCGTAGGTATAGGCAAAGGAGTTTATGGTGTTGGCACCCAATTGATGCTCCAAACTCAACAGCTGGCTGGCTGGATCGTATGAATAGCTGGTCGCCACGCCATTGGGCATGCTCATGTGGGTGCGGCGGCCCAGGGCATCATAGTCAAAGTTCACCGTCTGCCCGGACGGATTTGTGAGATGGGTCAGACGATTCAGCTCATCATAGACATACTCGGTCTGGCCGAGGGGACCCGTCATGGTCAGCCGATTGCCGTTTTTGTCATAGGTGTAGTCAAGCGTGACATCCGGCTGGTTGGGTGAGCCTGAAGTAGAAACGGTTTCCAGACGGGCCAGTGGATCGTAAGTCATGGTGAGCGAGCTGTCCGGATCCACGACAGAAGCCAATTTACCTACCGAGTCATAACCGAAACGGGTGATGGCCTCTTCCGGCGTTCCTGGGAGCAGGGTCTTCCGGATCAACTGGTTGACCGCATCGTACTGGAACTCAATGGTCTGATCGTCACGGTCCGTGGTGGAGATAAGATTGCCGTTACCATCGTAGGCGATAGTCTCCGAACGACCCAAGGGATCGGTGGTTTGAATCAGTCGGTCCTGGGAATCGAATCCAAAGGTAGTCACACTCCCTCGGGCATCTGTAACCCGCGTCAGGTTACCTGCGCTATCGTAATCGTAGCAGGTGACGCCTGCTGTCCCGCAGAGAGGATCCGGAGAGGATTGAGTCGCATCAATGACTTGGGTGAGGCGATTGAGTGGGTCGTAGGCAAAGCGGGTTACCCGGCCCTTAGCATCGGTGGATTCAATAACGTTGCCGGCACTATCGTAGGCCAGAGCCGTCACATTCAGGAGCGGGTCAACCGTGCTCACTACATTGCAGGTGGCTGGGTCAAAGGCAAAGCGGGTGGTGTTTTCTTCCGTTAGACCGACGGCAGCCGTTACGCTGGTTAGCTGCCCCGGGCAGTTTAAATCCTCGTACTCCATGATCGTCCTGGTGCCTTGGGCATCGATGACATCGATAGGATTACCGCCAGTGTCGTAGTTGATGGTGGTCACACTGCCTTTCGGATCTGTCACCGAACTGACCTGATTGAAGACGGGCTCGTAAGTGAAGGTGGTTGTAGTATCGAAAGCCTGTTCTGTTGAGGTCAGCAGATTGCCTCGTTGATCGTAGGTCATCGTCGTCACAGAACCGTTTGGCCCGACGATTCGGGTCGGATTAGAGTCCACGTCTCGCTCGATCAGAGTTTGCCGCCCCAAGGCATCGATAGTCGCGGTGGCTGCGCCAAAGCGGTTGGTGACAAAACGGGTCGTGCTGCCTTTTCCATCGGTGAAAGAAGAGTCTACAGCCCCGGATCTAACTACAGGACCCGGGTTTTCCGGCGTTCCTACGCCGCTGGCAGGATTCATTACGGCCACCGTCTCACTGGGAACAATTCCCCGAGTGGAGCCATCAGTCCGCGTCACACCGACGTTGCGGCCAGCAAGATCGTAGGCGTAGGTGGTCTGAAAACCAGTCTTGGAAGTCTGTCCCATCAGACGGTGACGGGAATCGTACTCAAAGCTTCGACTGGTTCCATCGGGATCGCTGATGCGGGTCACATTGCCCGCAGGGTCGTGTTCAACCTGGGTAACCCGGCCCGCCGGATCCCTGATTGAGTCAAGCAGTCCTCCACCATATGAGAAAGTCGTCTCCAATCCCACCGGATCGGTGATAGAAATAAGCCGATCGTCCGCGTCGTAAATGAATTGAGTTGTATTGCCGTTTCGATGAACGACCGATGTCTGAAGGCCCTCGGCACTAAAATTGATCTGGGTCCTACTCTTTAGGGTGCGCGTGAAGGTACCGTCACCGTTTTCAACCAGGATAGAGTGCTCCCCAGGAGGACTTTGAAATCCTGTCAGCCCACTGGGCACCCCGTGGAGAACCGAGACATTGTTACTTTTTATATTCACCACAGCCAGGTCCAACACTGCATCGCCATCAAAATCCCCGATTGTCAACCCTTCCGGCTGATCTCCGACCCCAAAGTCAGCCCTGTCCAAGAACAGGCCCGTGCCATCACCCAGAAGAATCGAAACACTGTCACTTTTTCCATTGGTCACGACCAAATCCGAAAACG
>JAZFTY010000400.1:0-6353 GCA_036446935.1 Acidobacteriota bacterium
TCGGTACCGGAAGCGGCTATCAAAGTGCCATCCTGGCTGAACTGGGCGCGGAGGTCTATACCGTTGAAAGAATCCCGGAGCTTTTTGAGCAGGCCCGAGAGACCTTGGGCCAGCTCCACTACGATAAGGTCCACACCCGAATGGGCAACGGCACCTTGGGATGGGAGGAAGAAGCTCCCTTTGACATCATTCTCATCACGGCTGGCGCGCCCGAGATTCCCGGTCCCCTACTGGAACAGCTAGCCATGAAGGGGAGATTGGTGATCCCGCTGGAGGAGGGCTACTCTCAGGTCCTTTACGTGGTCAGAAGGAGCCAAAAAGGATTCCATCGGGAGCGTGGTGAGCGTTGCACTTTCGTGCCTCTCATGGGTCAATATGGATGGAAAAAAGACCCAAGAACAAGATGAGTGAAGTCAGGCAGCGACAACCTAGGTCCTAATTGTCTCGTTCCATAAATACGATGATGTTTGTGGCGAGCGGGTTGGTGGAATTCTATTGAACCTTTTCGCAAGTCTGACGTCTATGGGTTAAGAGATGGTGTGGGGAGGAAACAGTATGTTCTCTCCTTCTTGAAAGCCCAATGGAGCACCCCCAATTACTGGCTTCCTACCCGCTCTATCCACCCTTGCTCTCTCTGAGGGGTGCCCTCAATATTCCCCTACTCTTACTTCATGCAAATGTCGCACAAGCACTGCCTGCCGAGGGGGCGAAACAATCCTGGCGGAGAGGGGGGGATTCGAACCCCCGGTGCCGTTTCCAGCACAACTGCTTAGCAGGCAGCCCTGTTCAACCACTCCAGCACCTCTCCGGATGGGGACGACTCCGAAAGTGCTCCGAAAGGATGCTGTATTGTAGAAAATGGGGAGGTTCCGGTCAAACCTCCCCTAGCCCCGGCTAGGGGAGTGTCACTACAACTTCCCGGCTCAAACTAAAGCTGAACTTGTGCTCAGGCTCAAATTCGACTTCCTTGCCCTTGGTGGTCAGCACGGTGGCCGTACCGGCCCCGCCCCCAACCGCAGCGCCGACAGCGACACCCTTTTTGCCAGCAATGATTCCGCCCAGCAACGCACCTACACCGGCAGCTCCGCCGATGACCTTGGCATCTCGGCTTTGGGTGCCTTCGGCCTGAATAGTAATATTTCCGGTCTTGACTTGAAGCGGCTCTTCCCGAAGACGAAGTTCTGTCAGGGTAATGGTCATTTCGGCCCGGCCCTCGACCCGTCCTGACCCTTCGGCGGCCAACAGAGTGCCATAGGCTTTCGCTCCCTCTGGAAACACCACCCTCCCATCAACGACCACGTCCTGGTCCAGTATGGCGACGAACTCATCGCCGGCTTTATGGGTTCGGGTACTCATCGGCTCTGCCAAGCGCACCTCCAGCACGGCCCCCACAGGGACCCTGATCGTTACAGGTTCAGGAGGGGGGAGAGGTGCGGCAGCTACAGATTCGTTCACCAACTCCTGCTGCTGCTCAGCTGGCGAAGAAGAACCTTCTGCTCCTGGCCCTGGCAACAGCTCGTCAGGCAGGGATGCTTGTTCGCTTTTAGCTGGATCGGAAAGGGACTGACGGGCCGGCTGTTGGGCCTCCTCTGAAGTCCCACTGCAGGCAAACAGGCCCATCAACGAAAGAATCGGAAAGAGAGTCGGATGTCTGAACATAGATTTCTCCTCTTCTAAATTGCAGTCTAAGGATGCTTTCAGAGGAGACAAGTTTCAAAGAAGGTCAGGCGCTAAGAAACTTCGCACAGCCATAAGGGGGGCCAGTGGAACTGGGTGATGGAAACACTGCTCTGGCTTAGTGCGGACTGTGCCATCTCAATGGCTTCAGGAAGGCTCTTTGCGGTATCGAATCCAAGGGTGGTAGCAACTTCCTTATCCCGGGCCTTGACCACGATGATTTTGCTCAAATACTCCATGGCATAACACCCCCAATACCACATGTAAAAAGGGTGAGCTCCGTGGTAAGCGTAGGAATTGCGGTAAAGGTCAATGTAGCGCTCGTTACAAGCGAACTCCTCTTCATACTTCTCGATCTCAGCGGCCACCCTGGTCTGGGTCAGGACACGATCGAAGAACTCGATATAGGAGGGATGATGCAGGGGATGAAACATCCGTTCCAGCGGATGAAAAAGGATCATAACCCCACCTCTACGGACCAACGGCTTTCCGATATAGAGGTTGAAGAGATAACCCGCCGTCAAGTTCACGATCAGCAGAGGGTTCATTATGGAATTGACGTTATAGGGGCCGATATAGGGAACGCCCGCCAGGAGTACATCGGACTGCCCTTCGACCGGCACAACCTGTTGCTTCAATACATTTTCAAGGGTCTTTTCATGCACCGAGTCGTTGCTTCCAGCCTGGATGCTAGTCATCCCGTAGGGGGCCCGTATCTGCATGAAAGCCCTGCGCCTGACCGAGGCCGGCGTCATCGCCAGAACCCCTCTACTCACATGCAAGTTGAGCTTATCGAATGCATTGAGGTGGCGTTCCTGTTTTTGGAGAAAACCGAAAGCCTTGGGAAAGGTGTTGGTATCCAATGTGGTTTCGATGTGGAAAATATTCTGGTTCTCTTCGAGGACCTTCCCCATGCGGTCCAGCACATGATGCAGTTCCGAGCTTGGAGGATGCATAAAGGATTGGGAGTGCATGAGGGCATGAACGTTGTGGTGATGCTTCAGGCTACGGTAGGTGGAGAGTCCGGTGAGAATAGACTTGTTTCCACCGTCCATGCTGGAGAGGTTCATGTTGACATAGATGAGAAGGTCGGATTGGGCTGCCCGGCCATTGATCTCAACGACCTCCCCCTTTTCCGTCTCTCCAAGGTACTCGATGTTTTCCTTATCCTCCGCATCGTGGTTGTACAGCCTGTCAGGGTAAAACTCATCAAGCACCTTGGCCCCGACACAGTGGCGGATTTCCGGTTCTGTCATTCTTCGATGCAAGCCCGTTGCTATAATCAGGTGAATGTCCGTGACCCCGCCACTTGCCAATTTTTCCAACACCACTTCCAGGATCAGCTGTCGCAGGTCCGGCCTTTGCATCGGAGGCAGGGGTAACGAGAGGTCATCAATAGTAACCGTTACCTTCATCCCTGGTCTCAGCTGTGCCGAGAGAGGTGGGCATCCCAGGGGATTCTCGATGGCTTGCTCCGTAGCAGCCTTGACGGCCTTGATGGCTTCCAAAGGAGCCGGAGCATAAATCACGCGAGTTCCCTCGGGTACCTCCTCATATAAGAAATTTTCCGCGTAGTGAAACAACAGCTTCTCGCCCGGCTTTGTGTAATAGATGCAGTCGTTACTCATGGTCACTCGAATTGAAACACCGTTTTGGTGACTTTCGACTGGCCCGTGTTCAGGGCACACTGGACCGCGGCTCGATAATCCTTCAGTGGAAATTTGGCTCCCACAATCCCGGCCAGGCTATCCTTCTGGGCAACCAGGAGCTCCAGCGCCCGCCGAAAAGTGGCGGGCTCGCTGGTGTAGCTGCCTTTCACCACGAGTTCCTTGTGCCAAATCGCTGTCCAGTCGATATTTCTTGGGACACCCGGCATGCCGACCAGAATAACCGAGCCCCCGCCGCGCGTAAACCGCAGGGCGTCGTCAAGGGTCCGCCCTGAACCCACGCAGTCAAAACAGATATCGGCACCTCCAACTGCAGTAGGCCTTCCAAACTCCGGTTGATACAAGCGGGCATTCAGAATTTGAGCAAGTTCTGGGTACGGTTCTCCTGCTTGAACCACAACGTCGGCTCCCAGACGATCGGCGACCTCCTGCTGGTGGGGATGTTTGACTACCATGACAACCCGACAGGCACTTCCCACACCTCGGATTGCTGCCAGCGTGAGGGCTCCCATGGAGCCGCATCCCAGAATGAGGACCGTGCAATCATCTGCCAATGGGGCCTTCCGCACGGCCTGCAGCGCACAACTCAGTGGCTCCGCAATCACGGCCTGTTCGTTGGAAAGTTGGTCAGGGACCGGGTGGAGTTGTTTGTAGTGAGCCACAAAGCTCTCACTCCAACCGCCGCCCGTATCCCGACAATAGCCGGTCTGAATCCCCGGTGAAAGATTTCCTCCGTTGAAATTCACGCAAAGAGAACTGTTCCCTGTCTGGCAGGGTTCACACTTTCTGGCAATGCCGCGAATTTCGCAGGTCAGGGGTGGTTCCAGCACCACCCTGTCTCCCTCTTTCGGGGGCCCTGCCCGCTTTCCCGCCTCGATGATCTCTCCGACCACCTCGTGACCTAGAACAAACGGGCTCGAGGTAAGTGGGGAAAAATAGAGACTGCCTTTCGCGGTAATCGTGGCCAGGTCAGAACCGCAGATGCCGCTAAGAATGGGTCGCACTCGAACCCACTCACTCCCAGGCAGGCTCGGTTGCTCAATCCGGCCAAGGCGGATGCAGGCGAACGGGGAGGTGGCTACCCGCGGCCAGCGGCTTCCCAGTGAGCGCACCACCGCGTAGCGGGGAACGCTCTTTATATATTGAATGGCCCATACTTTCAAGAGGTGTGTTCTTTCTTGCTTTCCCCAAGATTCCAGATCAGTATTTTCCACTTTTTCGCCAGGGCAATCTTTCGCAGGCGTCTCCCCGGGTTCACCACCCTGGCATGCCCTGCGGTTTCCAGCATCGGGATGTCGTCCAGACTGTCAGCGTAAGCATAGCACCTCGATAAATCCAGCTGGTGTTCCTTGCTAAATGAAACAATGGCCTCAGCTTTACTCCGATCGGTCAGAGGGCCTCCTTCCAACTCCCCTGTGAAAGCGCCGTCTTTTTGGCGCAAGCGTGGTGCAAGCGTGGCCGAGGCCTGAATCTGGTCGGCCAGCGGCCGGACCAAGGTCTCAAGAGAATTGGTCACCAAAACGATCAGGTCGTCGCGGTCCTGATGCTTTCGCAGCTGATCGAGGGACCCGGGGTAAATGCGCGGTTGCATGAGTGCTCTGTAGTGATCCTGAGCCAAGCCGTCCAGCTGGGTCGGGCTCAGGTTTGTATAGTTGCGATAAAAGACCTGACTGAAACGACGACGGCTAAAGGCATCGAGCAGCATGTAATAGGGAACCTTGGGAAGAAACAGGGTGATCCACAAAGCCTTTTGTAGCCGGGTCATTTTGCAGGTGCGCAGGTAGGCATAGTAGCGAACGATGTTCCCCTCGAGAATGGTGCCATCGACATCGAAAAAGGCTGCCGTATGGTTAGCCCGCATTTCTCACACCCCCTCTACTGCATCGGCGCAATGATCCGGCCTGACTGTGCGACCCGCCAGCGGGTACCCCCACCTTCGGCCTCTCACCGATTCGCTGCTCGGGTGTCCGAACCACTGGCAAGGCCTGCGATACCGGTGCGTATCTCCTGTGCCAGTTGTCGATAGCGTTCATCGTTGGTGCCTCCTCCGGAGCCGTCCGGAGGGGCCGTTTCGACAAGAATTGCAGGGGCGAAAAACACTTCGATTCCGCGGCGGCGAGGGAAAGTCTTGCCCACAGGCATAGCCCGATGGGTCCCCTGAATATAGGCAGGGACAACCGGCACCCCCAATTCCTGCGCGATCAAGCCGACACCCGGCTTGAACTCTTGCAGTTGGCCCGTCCGGGAACGGGTGCCCTCCGGGAATATCAGTACGGATTCCCCACCCGACAAAATAGACTTCACCATCCGCAAGCCTGCCAGTGAGGTTTCTTCTCTTTCAACGGGCACTAGATTCAAGAATGTGCTGAAGAACCAGCTTTTCAGGGCGGTGTCGAAAAAGTAATCTCTTGCCCCTAAGATGTGCATTCTCTGGGCCTCTTGAGGGCCCAACGCTTCGCTCACGGCTGAGATCATTGCCCCACCATCCAGATGGCTGGAATGATTGGCTGCAATGATGTAGGGGCCCGCGGTGGGGAGGTGTTCCTGGTTGTACACTTTCAAGTGGAAATACTTCTGATACAACAATTTAAGAACTCGGTGGCAGCTGCCGAGTAACCAGCGGTCGATTGCCGAACGCTCGGCATAGGGCCGCGACGAGCGGATTCTTCTTCCCTTTGCCCTTGCTTTGTCGGCTACCGGGGTCTGGAAGCGGACCTGCGCGAGAAGCTGTCCCACTGTTTGCAGCGTAGGCGCCACCTGATCGGAAACGGACACCCCGAAGTGATTTTCGGCAAATAAGAGAAGCTGGATCGTCATCAAGGAATCGAACCCCAGGTCTGAATAAAGATGGGTGTCTTCCTTGATTTCCTGGGCGGGGATGCCCGATAACCGACTGAGCTCTCTGAATAATTCGTCCTCTTGGTTTGTCCCCTGCCCGGACTGTGTTGGCGAGGCCTCGGAAAAAAGTGGCCGCTCCTGCTGAAGCTCTTCCAGGAGCTTGCGCCGTAC
>JAZFTY010000401.1:0-11360 GCA_036446935.1 Acidobacteriota bacterium
CTGGCGGGCGTGCATATGTGCGGCAGTGAAAGTGCGCGATCCTTCTTTAAGATGATCGATCGAGCCCGGGAAGTGAACGGCTGGAGCATGCAGAATGTCCGCGACATGAAGATGACCGGCGAGCACTGCAATCTGATCGGACAGCAGCCAGATATCATTCAGAAGCTAAAAGACTATGGAATCATCCTGAGCTGCGGCATCAACTATCTCAGGGAGGCAGCTGACTGGATCGCCGATTATGGCCCCCAAATTGAGCCCTTCATTATCCCCTTTAAGACCTGGATTGACTCGGGTGTGAAGCTTGTCGGGCAGCATCATGGGAGTACGCCACCGTTTAACATGCAGTGGCAATCGGTGACTCGCAGACATGATGGGGTGGTCTACCAACCCCAGGAGCGGATTGACCGAGTGCATGCCATGAAGATGTGGACATCCTGGGCATCCGAATACGTCCTCAAAGAAGACGAACTCGGCACGCTGGAAGTGGGCAAATTCGCAGATCTGCTGGTCTTGGATCGTGACTATTTTACCGTTCCGGTCGATGACATTTTGAAAATTCGTGTCCCCATGACCCTGGTAGGCGGCAAGATTATCCAGTTGCAGGAAGCCCTAGCGAACGAGTTTGGCATGGAATCGATAGGGCCTGCCTACGATTTTTCAGACGAGGAAGTGGCCACTTTAGTGAGGTTCCGTCAATAGGTGTTCTCGATGTAGAGGGGAACTCTATGGTCGGCACGACCATTAGTCATTACAAGGTTCTGGAGAAGATCGGTGAAGGTGGTATGGGAGAGGTGTCCCCGACGTGGTGTCTAGCGCTTCTCCTCATGAGTTCCGCGCTGGCGCTGGCTCAATCGGAAGAGGCGGTGTTCAGGGTGGAAACCAATCTTCAATCGATCGCTGTTCGGGTTACCGACAAGCAGGGGAACGATGTTCACGGGCTCTCCGCCGAGGATTTCACCCTATTGGAGAATGGCCGGCCCCGGAAGATCGCGTTCTTCGGCGTGGAATATGAACCGCTGAGTCTTACCATCCTGATCGATTCAAGCAGCAGCATGGAGTCCGGCGGAAAGCTGGACCGGGCGCGAACCGTTTTCGGTCCACTGTTTCGCGGCAATCACCTCGAAGACGAGGTGTCCCTGCTGCCGTTTGCGGATCAGGTCGGACGTATCCAACCACTCACAAGTGAACAGCGCTTGGATCCACCAAGAGCGAAAGTCGCCATGCGGACGGGCGGCACCGCGCTTTATGATGCACTCGCTAGTGCGCTTTGCCACATGCGGAGTGCGCGACATCCGCGGCAGGCGATCGTGGTGCTTACCGATGGCGCCGACCAGCACAGCCGTCTGAGACTAGAGCAGTTGATCGAACTGGCCCGATCGTCGAATCCACAGATCTTCATGATTGGCTTCTATGACAAGAGCGAGTATGAGATCTACCGGCAGCGCTCGAAGACGGTGACACTGGTGAGCGGGCGAGAGATCGATAACCCGCTCATTGCCTTCCGCCGCCTGGCGGAAGAGTCCGGTGCCGAGTCGTTCTTTCCGACCTCCGACCGCGATCTGAAGCGCGTTCTGGACCGGATCTCGTCCATCATACAGGCCCAATACACCTTGGCGTACTATCCGCCGTCCGTCGCCAGGATTCGGACGATCCAAGTGAAGGTGAGGCGCCGTGGAGTCAAAGTTGGAGCGCGCAGTCAGGTGGGTTCCGACGCCGGTAACGGAGCCTTCCGTTTCACGGCCTCATGCGAGGTGTCAGCGGACGAACACCCCTATCCCTGGGAATCCCGAGTGAGCCAAAGTCCCACCAAAACGACTGTCTACCGGGAAGACTTTTCCGATCCTCAAAGCGGATGGCCGAATCGTGGTGGCTCGACTTATAGGCCCGAAGGATACATGATCTCCCGGTCTGTTTCGCCAGACACCATTACCACCGGTCCGGTTGCCGAGGGCCGGATTGCTGCCTATGGGCCGTGGTGGGAGGGTTTCCGTGCTTCGGTGTTGGTCGATGCCAACTGGCGGCGGATCCGAGGGGGTCGAATTGGGTTACATGCCACGACCGCAGGGATGGTGTTTCACCTCAATGAAGGAGGTTATTATGCCTTGCTGTTGAGTAGTTCCGACAGGGGGAAGACCATGGAGTTCAAGATCGTCAGGAATGTTTTCTGGGAGGGCAGGGAATACGTGATCACTCCATGGACCCAGATCAGCACCCCCAGCATGCCCGGACAGAGCGGACGAACGCAGCACAAGATCACGGTGGAGAGCGATCAAGGCCTGATTCAGGTCGCCGTGGACGGCCAACTGCTGGGGAAGTTCCGGGACGATACTTTCACGGACGGCCTCGTTGGCTTGGCGGTATTCGGCAACAGCCGCGCGGTCTTTCGCGATTTGGTGGTCGAGGGCCTGCCGTAGAGGATTCCCGTTGCCTTTACCCCCTCAAGTGTCAATAACGACAGCCACGCTTCATCTGTGTTCGGTATCGATTCAATGCCCAGATGCCTAGAGCCACACCCTGGATGATACTGATCAAGGTCAGGTATGTGCTGCCAAACGAGTCAGCGATGTTTTGGCAAACCCATCGCGCGTCAAAGGGGTCTATGATAGTAGCTTTGTTGCTCATTGCGGTCCCTCCTTCATTGTGACAAGGCTACGGCTGATATCACTTACTCCCCTTTTACAACTTCATCCAGCCATTGTCGCCCGATTTTCAAAATCTCATCGTTCATTAGGTGCTCAGCTGCGGCCAAATGGATTGTTACCGGGACTCCCGCGGCCTCGAAGCGCTCGGCCAGCGCTGTCGAGGCTTCCATGGGAACAACCGGGTCGTCGCGGCCATGCAACACCCTTCAACTGCTAGCCCACCGGATTGATACTCCATACGTTTTCCCTGGCAAGGATGGTGAGAGGCTGACGGACGTCAAGAAAGCCTTTTCAAGTGCAAGAAAACGGGCAGGGTTGGACGATGTTCGCTTCCAGGACCTGCTGCGGCGGATGAACCTCGAGCCGTAGGTTTCTGCAACACAATCGCGAAGGCCACTGAATACTATCTGGGCAATCGCTCTCAATTTGAACCCCAGAGGGTCACACACAGCTTTTCCTGCTGTTTGGCCGTGAGTGCAGGGTTCTCTGCCGTGCCAGCCCCTACCCTGGAGGGTGTTATACTGCGACCTTTACAATGCCGGTCCGCCACCCTTTAGACGTTGTTGACGACACTTCGAGTATCAGCCTACTGGAGCGGATTCCCCCGTCACTTTACAAGTATTCTGGGCTGTCGGGTAAACGTATTGAGTGGATGCGAAGACTCATTGTTGACTCGGAGTTGTACTTCGCGCGGCCGAGCGCATTTAATGACCCACTAGATTGCCGAATACCTCCGAGCTACGATGCCTCCACTCTCAGTATTAAGCAGCACTGGCGCAGGGTAGCGAAGCGTAACTACCCGGAAGCAAAGATGCGCAGCCACAAACGCTGGATCCAAAAGATAGTGATGGATTCCAAAACTCCTGAGCGCCAGGAACGCCTTACGAAGCGACTCTTTAAGAGCCTGGATAAGCACGGAATGGCCTGTTTCGCAAAGGATCCGACCAACATGCTGCTGTGGTCCTATTACGCTGAGGGCCATAGTGGCATTGCAATCAGGTTCAGCACGGCCCTTGAGCATCCGCAGGCCATTCCACCGTTCATACCAGTCGAAGTCCAGTACGCGACGGAGTTTCCGCAAATCCGCTACTACCAGAGCAGAAACAATGAACTCCTAGCCACGATCTTTGGAACCAAGTCCACTGCGTGGAAGCATGAAGAGGAGTGGCGATTGGTATTGGTTAACGGAAGTGGTTGCGTTCGCATGCCACCAGCGATGATCGATGGGGTGATTATGGGTATGCGGATCGATTCAAAATCCGAAGATACTCTGCACAGTTGGGTTGATGGACGGGAACCTGCGATAGAGTTATTGCGGGTTGCGCATCGCCCCAACAGCTTCGAACTGGAGTTGACGCCTGCAGATTCACCACAATCCTTTCGCTGGGCACTGCCTGAGAGTTGCCAGATCACGAGATAAGCCTTCTTCTATGTCCTCCCATATTCCTCCCATTTCGATTGGTAATACCTGGTAATAGTTGGTAAGTTCCGACCTGTGAAAACCGGAGCTAAATGCTTGTTGTTGTAAGCTTTTGTTACGATTTGGTAGGGTAGGGAACACGCTTTACGAAACCAGAGGTCACAGGTTCAAATCCTGTCGGGCGCGCCATTTATTTTCAGCCGGACGCAGCCTCTGATCAACACCTTGGATCAACCTTCGGAGTTAGGGTCCGATGTTCGAGTCAGCGGCTTTCTGAATGTAATCGAGCAGGGCACTTCTGCTCAAAAGTCTTCGCTCGAAAAGCTCGGTGGCGACTCTGCGGACGCAAATCAGGTAGTGGGCATGAGTGAAAGTCTCGTCTTGGTCGAGAATCCCGTACTTCTCTCCCTCTTTTCGCCGTCTCTGCCAGGCCTCGGTCAGGGTCTCGCGCCGGTCCCGAATGCCATTATGATTCATATCCACCGGGTAGCCTCGGCGATCCATCGGTTCGAGTAGTTCTTCGTCAAAGTTGGAGGGATCCGTGCGGGCAACCGGAGGAGGGCCTTCAAGATAAGCTTGGAAGCCTGTGACACCCACCCGCAAGACGCCTGCCGGGAACTCGTAGTAGACTCCTGTCGGGCAGGCGACTTCGGGTAATCGAATGCTGGTGGGCTTTTCCTCTCCTGAGCCAGCAAGACCCGGATTGAGAGGATCCGATTGTGTAGGAGGAGGTTCAACCGCCTGATCGACCCAGAGGTCCAGCACCTCAATCAGAGCATCAAACACCCCGCCCAAGTCCAGATTTTGAGAAGACAGTTCAGATGAAGCAAGATACCCGGCATCAAAGTGGGCGGTGCCGACAATCTCGTAGGTTCGAGTCTTCGATGCCAGCCCCTTTTCGACGAGAAGCCGGGCATTGTCCCCTTTGGCGGACACGTAGGTGTCCACAAGAAGAGATTCCAGATAATTACCCCTCATGAAATGACCACCGGGATAACCGCGATGCATAACATCAATCTGATGGGCGAACGTCCGTGTGTGTGTCTCATCGAATAGAAGGTGATCTTTGGCTTCAGGTTGGAGGAAAAAGAACCCGTTTTCTTCACCTGAGCGCACTGTGAAATTGACGGGCAGAAGGTCAAACACTCCAGGAATGATGGGCGAGAACCATCCGCCGCCATTATCGTTTAACAGCATGCCGTCGAAGACCCTCCTCCCGTCGGAGTCGAGATTGCTCCCGGGGACATAGTTCAACAGACGTCCCAGCTGAGCGCCGCTCGAGATGCCGTAAAAGTAAGTTCTGGTTGGAGAACGATCCCACTGGGTTTTCAGGAGGTTCACAGCCACTAGAGTCCAGTCCCGGATCATGCCCACATGATTTCCATAGCTCCTACCCTGGAGGATGGAGCCGTCATCCAGGGTCACGGGCTCACCGTGCTCTCCTGCGTCCGAGAGTCGAGAGCTTGTGACCAGACGGCGCGTATAGGCCACAGCATAGCCCTTATCGATCATCAATCCCGCGTAGTGGTTCGCTCCCATGAGTGGGTTGTATCGATTCGGAGTTCTGGTGACGAGGTCACCAACGGGTTGATAGGGTCGGGTGCCTCCATGAACAATGACGAAAAGCTTGCCGTTCCAGTCCTCGGAAGATTCTGGAATGAAGAGGGTCATCCCACTCCCTTTGTCCGAGCGATAAACACCCACTCCGTGGAAGTAGGGTCCCAGGTTTCCTTTCTGGCCCATAGCCAGTTCAGGAACATCGGTGAAGTTCACAATTCTGGGCCCGTTCTTCACCGTGTAACCGTCAATAGAACCGCTGATATCCATCTCGATGCGTCGATAGGCTACTCCATGAACGTTGGCAATCCGGATGTCCCGGGTGATGCGACAGGTCTCGGGACCCACAAGTCGTCCCTGCACTGTCTTGCCTACCCCAAAACAGCTCTCAAGGGTAGGGGTTGCTGCATCCTGCGCTCCTAAGATTGTCCCAGGAGCCCAGACAAGCCATAAAGCCGCAGCCACGATCAGGTGAAATGCAATCTGATTTCGAGTGAGGTTCGATAAGGAGCTTGTTCTCATGTCTTTCAGGATAAGCCTAATTGAGACCATGAACAACAGAAGGTTAGCCCGGATGCTGCCTCGTGTCGGGGCAGTGTCGGCGTAGGTCCTTATACTCACCTCTGATGCCTCGTCGCCTCATCCGTCATGCCCTGATCCACATCTTTTTATGCCTCTGCTTTCTTTTGCCGGGCGGGCTGTTGTGGAATCGCGTGGAGCCGCACCTGGCTGGGTTGCCCTTTTCGGTTTTCGTCGCAACCTTGATGTTGCCCTTTTTGATTGCCCTGAATGCCTTAGCGTGCCTGTTGTCTTGCTGGCACCACGATCAATCCCTGATGAAGCAACTCGCTCAAGGCGCAGACGTCATGAGCGAGTCTGAAATAGATAGGGAACAGTAATTAATGGATTGGCTACTTGGCACCGGCGGTTCCATTCTCGTTCTGGTCTTGTACTTCACAGCCACCATGGTCATCGGCCTGGTGGCCTGGCGGTATTTTCCTCAGTCCGATCCTGAAGGCTACATTTTAGGCGGTAGGGGCATGGGGTGGTTCGTAGCTGCCTTTACCCTGATGGCAACCCAGTACAGCGCCCTCACCTTCCTGGGCTTCCCCGGGACCATGTACCGGACTGGCTTGGGCGGCTACGTTGCCATCATGGGAATGTACGTCGGTGTTTCGGCTCTCTACTGGATGCTCTTTGCAGCCCGCACCTGGAAATTGGGGCGGGCCTTCGGGCACATGACTCCGGCTGAAACTTTTGCTCATTTTTATGGACAGAAATGGGTGGGCTATGTGCTTGCGGCCATGCTGATTGCGACGCTGATACCCTATATACAGGCCCAGATCATGGGTATCTCCTATCTTCTTCAAGTAGCCACGGGAGATCTGCTGTCGTTCCAGTTAGGTACCACCCTGGTATACAGCCTGATGATTTTCTACGTCTTCATGGGAGGGCTTCGCGCCGTAGCCTGGACCGACACCATGCAGGGACTTCTGCTCCTGGGCGGGGTCGGGGTTGGAGCCCTCCTGGTTAGTTACGCCGCCGCCGGTGGGCCGGTGGCGACCTTCACGAAACTCCTGGAAAGCCAGCCCGAGCTTCTGACTCTCCCCGGGCCAGGGAATGCCTGGCCGTGGGCCTATCTTCTCAGTTGGGTGATTCCCGTTGGGCTCGGCTGGCCGATGCAACCCCAGATGTGGCTCAAGATGCACATCCCCAGGAGCGTCACCTATATTCGCCTCTGGCCGCTGTGGGTGACCATCTCCTTTCCGGTTGTCATGGGCGCCGCTTTTCTCACGGGTATGACCGGACAAGTGGTCCAACCCGGCCTGACCGAGCGGGAAGCCACGGACACCGTGATGATTACCCTGTTGCTCGAATATTTTCCGGCCATCGTTGGGGGGCTGGTTGCGGCTGCCGGCCTCGCCGCCATGATGTCCACGGTCTCCAGTCAGATTCACAGCGTCGGTGCCTCTGTTGCCAGGGATTTTCTGGCCCAGCTGTTCCCGGATCAGGAACCTCGCCAGCAGGTATGGCTGGCTCGCCTGGCGGTTATCGTCGTGGGTTTTGTGGGGCTTTACCTCTCCCTGACCCAACCGGCCTTGCTCACCACACTTGGAGTGTTTTCAGCCGCCTGGGCGGCCCAGGCGGTCCCGGCGGCGGTTGGAGCACTCGCCGGGTGGAGGTGGCCCACCTGTTGGGGAGCCGTGGCCGGACCTGCCGGGGGGACGTTGGTGCTTTTCTGGATCGGATTGGTCTTTCCGCAACAGCAGTGGCTGGGACTCTATGCCGGGTTGTGGGCCCTTTTGGTCAACCTGATCCTTTTCGTTGCCGTGAGCTTGATGACTCCCGGATCCCGACCCGCAAGCGATACGGTGGCTGCCTACCGAAAAGTGGGCTGGTAGTCCTGATCTAAGCTTAAGCTCTGATCAGAAATCTGCAAGCGGCAACCGTTTCAGTTGCCCACAATTTCAGCGCTGCCCACCTTGTCCCGAAGCCATCCGGAGATGAACCACATCCGTCCCTCCTGGTCGGGCCAAATATCCCGGATGATGGATCCAAGAGGCAAGGGGTACTCCACGATTTCCTGGGTTTCGGGATCAAAGCGGATGAAACTGTCTCGAGCATGGGTGGCCAGCCACACGTATCCGTTGGAATCCGTATAAACGCCATAGGGACTACTGGGGAAAGGTAAGTCATATTCGGTAAACCGATGGGACACAGGATGAAACATGCCAATCTTGTCCGTTCCCCACTCGCCAAACCAAAGGCGGCCCTTGGCGTCAAATCGCAGCCGCCGCACCGCTGAGTTTGGAGTGGGGGTATTGAAGGTCTTTATCTCACCCGTTTGGGGGTTCAGGAATCCAATTTTCCCAGGGCGAATGAGGGCAAACCAGATCAGGCCTTCATGGGCGATGATCCCGTAGGGGGAATCCCCCTTCTCGAACAGATATCGAGTGAATTCACCGCTGATAGGGTCATAACTGCTAAAACTGCCTCGTTCTTGACCCATTCGGTCCGATTCGGTCAACCAAACCTTCCCATCTTCGGCAACAATCACGGAATGGGGCATGGTGGGACTGCCGTTGTCCATGTCAGGAACTGGGATCTCTTCCAGGGTTTCGGTCTTGGGATCGATTCTGCCCAGTACCGAAGGGTAGCCGGCGAACCAGACGATCCCATCCGAGCCCACGGCTATGCCATGAGGGGCAACGCCCGGTGTTATCAGGGGATATTCCTTCACCTTTCCGGTACTGATCTGCAGTTGCCCGATACTTTTCCCATCCACCTCCGTAAACCAGACATTGCCGCTTTGATCGGGAGCGGCTGTATGGGAACCACTGGTCCCCCTTCTCATTCTGCCTCTTCCATGCTGGGCACTCGTGTCGAGCGGACCAGGCGGTGGTTGGGGTATGTCATATTCTCGAAAGATCAGGTTATGGCCAATAGGGAAGTCCCCTCGGTTGCCCGCCCTCTTGATCCTCTCACCCAACTCTTCAGGCAAGGAACTTTCAGGTCCGTGATACTTGGCCAGGTAATCCACGATTGGCTGAGTATCCAATTCGGTAAAGTTGTCGGGGCCTGACCACACTACTCCGGCCATCATTCGCTCGACCAATGTGGCCCACTCATCCGGGGTACGGCCCTCCTCTAGAAATGGATTTCTCAGACTGTGGCACTGGCCGCAGATTCTGATCACCGCTCTTTTACCCGAGTCTTCGGGCAAATAACGGTTAAAGTCGACGTTGGTGATTTGGGATATTGGGACGATAGATAAGGGCTCCAGTCTTACCTGGACATCCTGAGGGGAACCGTTTAGATCAAGCTCTAAGGTGTCCAAACGGTATCCCTGTCGTTCTACGCTGATCTGATAGCTCCCGTTTCTCAAGGGAGGTGTCTGAAATTCTCCTTCAGGATTGGTGACCACAAAGGTCGTGACGCCCATCCCCAGGTTTCGGGCTCCTACGACGGCCCCATGTACCGGAGCATCCCTGTTGTCCTTGACGCTTCCCGAGATGACGCTTTCCGAGATGGCGTTGGTGTCCCTTGATGGCAGGCCACACCCGGCAAGCAGAAACGTTGCCCAGCATAGAATCCCAACGGTAAGGAATGAAGACGAACCTTGCTGGTGCACCATTTTTGACCTCCTCCGCATCTCGCTTTGCATGCCTGGCGGGCACGACGGGAATCTGAGGGGATCATATAGAAGGATAGAGAAAATGGTCAAGGACCCTTGATCTCTGGAAGAAGGCGGAAGCGAAAAGCACACTTAGATAATCTGTAACATGATATGATCTATCTTAAATAGCTATTAATAATTGGTTTTATGGATTTAATCCGGGAGAAGGAATCGGCGCTTACAGGGGTGGTTTGCGGGTTTTCGTGGAGAAGTCCCTAGAAATCTAACAGAGATTTCCGTTTTCGAGCTGCCGCTTCAAACGGTTTTAGTTTTTGGCTGCTGTAGTCGACCACAAAACTGATCTCGTAATTTTCTCCACACAGCATCAAAAGTATATCGGTGGAGCTGGTGCTCCAGTCACAGCCGAAAACGAGGTGCCCTAGACTCACAGAGACACCCCAGTCATCATCGTCTTCTTTGTACAGGTTGGCACCCCAAACCACCTGGTCATCGGCTGGCTCGCCATATTTAACAGTGAGGGCTTCTTTTATCTTTTCGTGATCGTCAATGTAATCATTCCGATTGGGGTGCTCTTCGGTGATCACGTAACGAGCTCGGACCAGTCGATCCTCCACCAGACAGTAAACGATGCAGCACTCCAATTCAGCGATCTTTCCTCGATAGAGCAGGTAATGATCTTCTTCGTGGAAGAGTTCGTTGGTCTCAGCTTTCTTGACCCGCTTTCGAGTCATTCCCCAGCAGGTGTTTCGGAAGGTGCTTTTGGGAGTGGCTGTCGGCTGTTCGACATAGTCCCATGTCCCGTCTTCATTCAGGGTGACCGTTTGGCCGCTGGAGGTGATGGCACTTTGCTGATCCTGAATGCTCGGTATTATCATGTCGCACCGATAATATCCCCATTTTTTACTTCCATTGCGGTGAGGGCGATCACAGCATTGGCTGGCCTGAGGAACTTCTCAAAAAATTCTCACGAGTCAGCCCAGCTCGCCGACTTGCTCAACATCGCTGAGACGTCTCAGATCGACACTGACCAGACCTCCCTCCGAATATTGGAACAGGTCCGCAAAGCGGGTTTCCCAGAGGACTTCCTCATAGGTATACGAGGACCGGGCATGGACGGTTTGAGAATGGATGTCATCGATGGCTGTGATATTGATCAAGAACTCAGCATGGCATTTCTTCAGATCCTCCTGGTCCAAGCCTTTGAGTGGACTCGCTTCATCAATGGGATGAACAATGACCCAGTGCAAGGGCAGGAACGTGACCTTGCTCCTTTCCAGCTTCAGTTCAGAAAATCGTCTCAGCGTCTTTCCGTTCTCGGCCTCCATCCAGCTAAAAATGACTCGAGCTTCCACCTCCAGGAGTTGGTTTTTCCGTACATTAGCGATTCTAAACTCAAAGCCCGGAACACCCTCTCGATAGGGTGCAATCACTGCCACCTTGCTAAATCGGATTTTGGCTGTCGGGGCGTGAAAACCTGGCGATCATGAGTCCTGCTGCCATCGCGAACCCGACCAGTCCGACAAAGGTTTCGATTGTCACCAGGAGATTGGGGCCCACTCCATTGGGGGTGAGATGACCGTATCCAACCGTGGTGAAGGTGTGA
>JAZFTY010000402.1:0-7191 GCA_036446935.1 Acidobacteriota bacterium
CACTAATCCAAAGATTCCACCGGTCACAGCGCCCAGCAGAGTTAGCCTGCGCACCGGGCTTTTTCCGGGCGAGACCGCTTCAATCAGATCCTCATCAAGAACAGGAGAAAAGGCCTCCAGCGGACCCAGGTTCTCGGTCCGTGCCTCGTTGACGGCCTTGAGCAGATCCTCTCTTTGTTCAAAAATGCCCAGCACTCCACTCATGGCTGACCCTCGGCTGCTAGAGAATCCCTGGCTGGAGATCCGTGAATCATCGCCTCCTTGACTTCGGCTATGGGAAGGCCAGGTAAATGGCGGATAAAAAGAAGGAACCAGAATAAGAACCAGCACAGGCTTCCCAACAAAATGCTCCACTCCACCCAGCTGGGACCGTAATCTCCCCAGGTGGTCGTGTTGTATTGCCGTGCCAGGGAACCGGCGATGATGACGAATCGTTCCGTCCACATTCCTACATTGATCAATAGAGAGACCACAAACAAAAGGGCGGTGTTGCGGCGGGCGGAAGGGATGAAAAACAGCATGGGAGTCAGGCAGTTGCACACCACCATCAGCCAGAACAGCGGGGCGTAATCCCCCACCAGGCGCGACATAAAGATGGTTTGCTCGTAAGGGTTCTGGCTGTACCAGGCAAAGAAGACTTCGATCAGATACGAATAGCTGACGATCAGAGAGGTGAACAGGATCAGCTTGGCCACATTCTCCAGATGGCTCGGGGTGACGTATTCCTCCAGATGCAAGATCTTTCGTGCCGGGATAATCAGGGTCAGCACCATGGCCAGACCCGAGAAGATGGCACCGGCAACGAAATAAGGGGCAAAGAGGGTGCTGTGCCAACCGGGAACGATGGCCACGGCTAAGTCCCAGGAGACCACACTGTGAACCGAGATCACCAGTGGAGTGGCCAGTGCCGCCATGAGAAGATAGGAGCTGTTGAAGTGCTTCCACTCCCGGGTACTGCCCGACCATCCCAGCGAGACAATGCTGAAGATGCGGCGCTTCCAACCCGTTGAGTTGTCGCGTAAAACGGCCAGATCGGGAATCAGTCCCAGGTAAAAGAAAAGGACACTGACCGTGAAGTAGGTGCTGATGGCAAAGACATCCCAAAGGAGAGGTGAGCGGAAATTAACCCACAGGCCGCGCTGGTTGGGATAGGGAAGAAGCCAGTAGAACAACCAGGGTCGTCCCAGATGAATAATGGGAAACAAGCCTGCCGTCATGACGGCAAAGACCGTCATGGCCTCTGCAGCGCGGGAAACGGCCGTCCGCCAGCGTGCTCGAAAGAGAAAGAGAACGGCGGAAATCAGGGTCCCCGAATGCGCGATGCCCACCCAGAACACAAAGGTAGTGATGTAGGCTCCCCACATCACCGGGTTGTGCAGACCGGTGACGGCCAGGCCGTTGTTAACCTGTTGCATCCACGACCAGACCCCCCCTCCGATCCCCAGGAGACAGAGGGCTAAAGCGGCATAGTAAAGCCGTCCCGGATGGAGCGTTCCCAGGATATCCCGATTCACACGACCGAAGGGGGTCGTTGTGGGATCTGGGGAAAGATTGTGGGGCCTATCGGCTGATGACATCGGGTCTGTATTTACTCCTCGTCAAACGGTTTTTCAGGCACCAGCTTCTTTAAATAGGTAATGGCCGGGCGCGTGTTCAAGCCCTCCAGCAGATGGTAGCCGCGGGGATCCGCCACCTTTTGAGAGAGACGACTGTTGGGGTCGGCCAGGTCTCCAAACAGAATGGCCTCGGCAGGGCAAGTCTGGGCGCAGGCAGGGGTAATGTCTCCGTCTACAAGTTGCCGTTCTTCCCGGCCAGCCCGGTTTTTCCCGGCCTGGATTCGCTGAACGCAGAAGGTGCACTTTTCCATGACACCCGAGGTACGAACCGTAACGTCGGGGTTGAGCTGAAGCTCCAATGGCTCGGGAAATTCAGAGGCGCTCCAGTTAAACCGGCGCACCTTGTAGGGGCAGTTGTTGGAGCAGTAGCGGGTGCCCACGCAGCGGGCGTAAACCTGAGCATTCAACCCTTCCGGGTTGTGATAGGTGGCGAAAACCGGGCACACCGGTTCGCAGGGGGCGTTGTGGCAGTGCTGACACAGGGCCGGAACGGAGGTGACCTGGGGTTGGACCAGAGCCGACTCCTGGGTCACAGGTGGATCGTGAAGGTGTCTCTCGATGCGTAGCCACGACATCTCTCGTCCCTGGGCACATTTCTCCTTACCCACAATGGGGACGTTGTTTTCGGCATAGCAGGCCGCTACGCAGGCGTTGCAACCCGTACAGGAATCCAGGTCAATGGCCATCCCCCACTGATGATCCGGGTGTTCATGGGGAGGGTAGAAATCGATCGGTTCATGGTGGCTCGAAGCTGTGTCGTGCTCCTCACCCGAGGCTGAATCAGAAAGCTGGCTGGGGAAAATCTGTTCGGCGAAGGGAGTGTCCTGCACCTCTCGAGCAATGAGAGTGTCTCGGGGATGGTCCTGAGGCCGGGCCTGAAGAGAAACGAGCTGATGCCTTTCTCCGGTCTTGGCCAGGCTCACTCGAACCGAACGCCACAGAAGCGATCCTGATTCCGCTTCGGCTTGGGGAGACAGAAGGCGCATGGGATTATCCCCTCGTCCTGAGGCATAGCGCAGTTCGCCTGAGCGGCCCTGTCCCAGGGACATCGCCACCACACCAACTTTCAGTCCGGCGAAAAGGTGAACGGGAAGGGTCACGCTGCCATAAGGAGAAGTGACCGTGACCACATCCCCCTCCTGAAGACCCATCTCCCGACCGCTTTCCGGATGAACCTCCACCCAGCCATCCCAAACCAGCTGGGTGACCGGATCGGGAATCTCCTGAAGCCAGGAATTATTGGCATTGCGACCGTCAAAAAAGGCAGCCGAAGGGTAAACCAGCAAAGTGTGGCCGTCTTCAGGTCCCTCCAGGCCCTCCGGTTGCAAGTGGATCTGGGTGGAAAAATTTCGCAAAGAGACCGTCACCGGCTCGACTTCCTGAAAGTGCCCGCCCTGTCTTAAGACATCGGGCCAGAATTCCTCCCAGGACTGCTCCGCTGCCACCTGGGTGCGGATCTCGGAATCCCAGTAGGCGTGAAGCCAATCAAAGTAATTGGAGTGCTCAAACTCGGAGGCCATCCCGTCGATGTTTTGAGCCGTGCTGAGAAGGACGTCTCCGGTCGCTTTGCTGTCAAAGACCGGCTGCATGGCGGGCTGTTGAATGCTGATAACCCCTGCCCGTGGACTGAAATCACCCCAGCTCTCCAGAAAGTGATGATCGGGCAGAATCAGATCGGCCCTTGCCGTGGTTTCATCGGGAAGGCGGGAAAAACTGACCACCAGGGGAACCTTCTCCAAGGCTTCGGCAAAACCGCAGGACTGGGGCAAAGTAAAGACGGGATTGGCCTCATGGAGAAAAAGAACCTCGATCTTTTCCTGGTTCATGTCCTGGATCAGATCGAGGACTTCCTGATAGGTGGCCAGCTGGTCCAGGGCCGAGGGAATTCCGAAGGTGAGGGTCTTTCCCAGGTTGCCGGCCACGGCGTTGAGCAGCAGAACGGCCAGTTCCAGGGACACGGCTTGCTCTCCTGTGGAACTGACCCCTCCGCCCAGCGCCAGGGACGGTGAGTCCTGAGAGAAACGCCGCGCCAGTTCCTGAACCGAGGAAACCTCCACGCCCGTATCGTTTTGTGTTGCTTCAGGTGAATAAGGTTCCACCAGCGACTCGATCCATCCTCGATCCGAGTCCACTTCGGGCACTGCCAAACCCTGCTCCAGAATGGAGTGGATGATGGCAAGAGCGAGCTGAACCTCGGCGCCGGGAGTGATGGGAATCCACCAGTCGGCATTGGAAGCCGTCAGGGAGAGACGCTGTGAAATGTGAACGAAGTTGTCGGGTCGCTCTGTGGAACGCGCTTTTCGCATTCTTTGAAAATCGCCCATCAGCTCGACGTTGGAGCGCCAGGTCTCCAGAAAGTCGGCTCCGAAGGAGATCAGGAAACGGGCATCCTGCAGATGGTAGCTGGGGAGCTCGGAGCGGTCGAAGGCGATCTGGGTGGCACGGCGAAGAGGCTCATAGTCAAAAGTTTCATAAAAGAGCAGCCGCTCGGATCCCAGGGACTGCAGCCACTGGCGGGTCAGTTGTTCCATGGATCCGGTCAGGAGCCGGCCCATCCAGGCCACCCGCTGCTCGCTGCCGCTAGCCTTGATCTGGCCCAGGCGAGAGGTCAACAGCTCTTCCGCTTGTTCCCAGTCGGTGGTTCGAAGCTGACCCCCTTCATCACGAAGGAGAGGGCCGCGGAAGCGGTCCGGATTGTAAAGGGACTGAACCGATGCCTGTCCGCGAATACAAAGGTGCCCTTGCCCCACGGGATGGTTGGGATTGCCCTCGGCCTTGATGACGCGGCCTTCTCGAGTCTTGGCCAACATGCCGCATCCGGCCGGGCACTCACGGCATTGGGTGGTGTAGTAGGCGGGTACACCGGGGACGATGTTGTCCGGAGAGACCAGATAAGGGATCAGCTGTTCGGTCTGTGGAGGAGCGCAGGCCTCCAGAAGGGCCGCCGGTCCACTGACCCCCATCACCTTGAGAAAATCTCGTCGCTTGATCATAGTGTTCCTAATAGTGACAGGTGAGGCAATCCACTGAAGCCTCCTCACTGCGATGACAATCCAGGCACCATCCCATTTGCAGATCATTCACGCGGGTGACCTTGCTCATGGACTCTACGGCTCCGTGGCAGCTCTGACACTGGACCTCGGCCCGCAGGTGGGCTTCATGATTGAAATGAACGAAGCGGGGTAAGGCGTAAACCTTGATCCAGGGAACCGGCTCGCCGCTCTGTTGGTAATTGCGGAGTTTTTCGATTTCAGGACTGTCTCGGGCCACGATCAGGTGGCATCCCATGCAGCGCTCAACCGAGGGAACTCCGGCGAAAGGGGATCGATCGACGTAGGAGTGACAATAGAAGCACTGGATGTTGTAGTCGGTGACGTGTACCTTGTGATCAAAGGCAATGGGTTGATCCGGTGCGTAGGGTTCTTCGGCCTGCACCAGCCAGACCGCTCCTGCCAGCAAGCTCAATAACAGGACACCCGCGGCTGCCGTCCATACGAATTTGCCCATCGTTAGAATCTCTGAATGAACCCTTTCCAACGCCTCCGGCTGCGTGGTTGTAAACCCGGTTGTACGAGAGCTTGCAAGACTCCGTATCTGGCCGACAAGTGTAATTTATTGGAGACCAATGTCAAGGGAGCGACCGTTGTATTTCCCACAAGCAGGAGAGCTGGTTATACTCATCCTCTGGAAACGTCCGACCTGAAGAAATGGCACAAAAAAAATCAGCAGAGACCGTCACCGGGCGCTTTGTCGCTCATCCTGATGGCTACGGCTTTGTCATAGCAGAAGATCCCCCACTGGAACAGGATGTTTTCGTTCCCCCAAATAGAGTGGGGAGCGCTGTTGATGGAGACACCGTACGGGTGCGTCTGGTTCCTTCCCGCCGTCCTCAAAAACGCAAGGGACAGAGTTCTCTGGAAGGGGAGATTTTTGCCATTGTCACCCGGGGTCGAGAGACCATCGTGGGCAAGCTTTTTCGCTATCAGAAGGGCATTTACGTGGCTCCCCTGGACGAACGCTACCGCTACACGGTTCGACTCATCGATAAACAGGCCAAGAAGATTGAGGATGGAATGATTGTAGTGGTTTCCATCGTGGTTCAACCGGGGCCGAATCAGAGGCCTCAGGGCAAGATCAAGGAGGTCCTGGGAGATCCGGATGATCCGGAGATTCAGTACAAGATCGTTTGCCACACCTATGAGATCCCCGTCGAATTTCCCAAGGAAGTTTTACAGGAAGCGGAGCTGGCAGAAGAGCCGGATGGAAAGAGCATTCGAAAAAGAGAGGATTTCCGGAAGCTGCTGACCGTGACCATCGACGGAGAGACATCCCGTGACTTCGATGATGCCATCAGTATTGAAAAGCTGCAAAACGGCCATTTTCGGCTCTGGGTTCATATTGCCGACGTGTCCCATTATGTTCGTCCAGGTACCCCGCTGGATCGGGAGGCCTTACTTCGAGGTACCTCGGTCTACTTTCCGGATCGGGCCGTTCCGATGCTCCCTGAGAAGCTTTCCAATCAGGTCTGCAGCCTCAATCCCAAGGTGGACCGACTGACCATGAGTGCGGTGATGGAAGTCGATGATCAAGGAAAGGTTGCGAATGCGGAGTTTTTCCGGTCGGTGATTTGCAGCGACGAACGGATGACCTATACCGACGTCAATAAGATTCTCATGGATAAGGATCAGGCGTTGAGACGCCGCTACAAACGTCTTTTGGAAAGTTTTGGCTGGATGTTAGAGCTGTCCAGGATTCTCAGGGCGATGCGGGTGAGGAGGGGAGCCATCGATTTTGATCTTCCCGAAGCGGAAGTCGAATATGACGACAAAGGGGAAATTGCCGATATTGTCCGTTCGGAGCGAAACGAAGCTCATCGTATTATCGAAGAACTCATGCTGCTGGCCAACGAGACCGTTGCCCAGCACCTGACCGCTCGGGAGATCCCTTCGATTTACCGGGTTCATGAAGATCCCGATCCCGTCAAAGTCGAAGCCTTCCTTGAGCTGGCAACCGAGTTCGGGTATTCGTTGAAGCAGAATAAGGACGGTCGGTACTCCTCTCGAGCCTTTCAAAAGCTTATGGTCCAGATGAGTGGCAAGCCGGAGCAGAAGTTTCTTTCCTACCTGATGCTGCGCTCTTTCAAGCAAGCCCAATATACGGAAGTGAATCAGGGCCATTTCGGGTTGGCCTCTGCCTGCTACACTCACTTCACTTCTCCGATTCGGCGTTATCCCGATTTAATCGTGCACCGCCTTTTGAAAATGGCCATCGACCGTAAGACTTCCGGACGCGGGGCGGAGGGATTCTACGGCCGCCTCCCGGAAATTGCTGTCCGCTCTTCGGACAGAGAACGAAAGGCGGTTGTGGCGGAGCGGGCGATCATGCGCTGGATCATGGCCCAGTTCATGGCAGACCGCTTGGGCGACGAATTCGACGCTTTTATCATCGGAGTCAAACGCAATGGGTTTTTTGTCGAGCTGCTGGAGCACTTCGTGGAGGGCTTTGTTCCCGTCGAGACGATTTGGGATGACTTCTATGTATTGAACCAACGCCACCACTGTTTGATTGGGGAAAC
>JAZFTY010000403.1:0-2735 GCA_036446935.1 Acidobacteriota bacterium
GTCCTGAGCAAGGCGTTGGTTCCCTTGCCATCTCTTGATGGAATGATGACGGCCGATCGAGCTCCCAACTCCAGGTTGAGGAGATGGTCGACATCTTCGGGTTCCAGCAGGGGAATGTCGGTGGGAAGGCGCAAGACAACCAAAGCTCCGCGCTGCTGCAAAAGCCGGCAGGCGTGATCCACCGAATGACTCTCCGAAATCTGCTGGTTCTCCTCGATCACCTGCCAGTTGCTCGGTTCAGCGAGCAACGCCGGATGGCCGCGGGTGACCACAACCACCTGATCGGGTGTAATGGCCGCCCGCACAGCACGGGTGACATCCTCGAACATCGCCCAGGCCAACTCCTGGCGCTCCTTGGGGGTCAGATGGCCCGCCAATCGCTGCTTGGCATGGGTGGGGTCTTTCAGAGGCAACAACACGACTTTCATAGCATTTCCAGGAGTCGGCGAGCCAGGTCGATCTTTTCTTCGGTGTTTGTCATCACCGTGTTGGTAGTGACCACCTTGAGGTCGAATGCTTCGATCTCTTGCTCCAATTCCCCGTCCCTTTCATCTAGCACAAAAACATCCAGAAAATCTTTGTACATCTCGGCAATGGTGGTGGGCGAAACCGCATAATCCAGCTCCGATAACATTTTGGCCGTGGGTCCTTTCAGCGCACGCTGGTTCACGATCGGGGTGACGGCGACGACTGGGGCCTGGGTTTCAACCAGCAGTTCCTTGATGCCTGGAACGGCCAGGATGGGCCCAATGCTGATAAATGGATTGCTGGGGCAAAGCAGGACAGCCTCGGCCTTCAAGATTGCATCGGCCACACCGGGGGCAGGTTGGGCCTGCTCGATATTGGAGTACCTCAGCTTCTTGAGAACGGGACGGCACCCTTCTCGAACCAGATACTCCTGCAGATGAAGTTCTCCCTGGTCGGTCACCAGATAGGTGGGAACAAAGGAATCGGTCATGGGGAGCAGCTTGTGATTCACCTTGAAAGCCTGGCAAAGGCAGTCCGTGACCTGGGTCAGCGAGTGACCCTGCTTCAGGAGTGAGGTGCGCCAGATATGGGTGGCCAGATCCCGGTCCCCCAGCTGAAACCAACCTTCCCCTCCCAACTCCTGTAGGGCCTTCAGGCAGCGAAACGAGTCCGCCCTGATGCCCCAGCCTGTTTCCGGGTTCACATTTCCACTAAGAGTGTAGAGCACGGTGTCCAGGTCCGGACAAATTCGCAGTCCGAAAAGCTCCATGTCATCGCCGGTATTTCCGATGACGGTGAGTTGATCGGGTGGCATCAGTCTCGAGAATCCCAAGATGAGTTTGGAGGCGCCAACACCCCCGGCCAGCATCACGATCATGCTATACACGAGGCCCTCAGGTCTTTATAGCCCCACCACTTGAACACGCGATCCCTTGACCTTGTAACGCCGGTTCAAACCAATTTCCAACAGGGTAATGGCTTCCAGGGAGCGACTGTAGCGCAAGGGACCGGCGTCGATCCACCGTAAGGAGGGAATCTGACTCACCACTTCCAGGACCCGCTCTTTTGCAGGCTGCGAATCAGAGCAGATAAACTCGTCACAATCTAAAGGCGAATCCATTTCACACAGTGAATGCGAAGACAAGGTCTTAAAGGCCCCCACCACCGTGGGTCCCGCAGGCAGAAGACTTTGCAGATGCTCGGCTCCTGACTTCCCCCCCAGTTCGAGCATCCGAGGGCCTTTGTCAAAAACCACCGGAACGGTCACGTCGACCAGAATATGAACTTCCGAGAAATCCTGCTGATACTCTCCGATCACCTTCTCAGCATGAACAAAGGGCACGGTCAAAAAGAGCATTTCGCAAGAAGCGACCAGTTCATGGTTGTCCATTCCCTGAACTTTTTCTTCCCCCAATTGCTGATTGATTTCAAGGGCCTTTTGACGGGCTCGCTCGGAGGAGCGCGAGCCCAGTGCCAGAGTGTGCCCGGCCGCCGCCAGCCTCAGAGCAATGCCCAGGCCCTCCTCCCCTGTCCCGCTGATGAGTCCGGCCCTGAAGGATTCCGCCATGTGCACCCCATTATAGGGGCTGCGGTGGTGAGGCACTAGCCTCCCGGTGGGTCGATATCCTTATCACTTAGATTGGGCGATGTGTCTCCCCTCTTCACTCTGGGTCTCATAAAAACAGTATGCTGGACAGGTAGGCAACAAAGGCAGCTAATGGAGAAGGCCCATGCCTGAAGAACACAAACCCAATCACACCATACAGCGAATTGGCGGTTATCTGCACCGTATCGTGCCAATTGTGGACAGCACGGGCAAGGTCATCAGCCACGTGACGCGTCCCTTCATGGTGGAGGTCAAAGCCCGAGACGTGATGCAAATGATAGTGGGGGCTTCGATTCTGGCCATCCCCGTAGGGTTCACGGAAGAAACCTGGAGGCTGGGCACGACCCTTCCCTTCCGGAATGTCCTCACCCTTGCTTTCGTTTCCCTGCTGTTTATTGCCGCCTTTGTGTACTTCAATTTTTACCGATTTCATCTGAGGGGATACAAGTGGGAGTTCATCAAGCGGGTTGTGGGGATCTATGGGGTGGCCCTGGTCGTGGTGGCTGTCCTGCTCACGATTATCGATAAGTGCCCGTGGGGAATTGACAATTTAACCGCTATGAAGCGAGTCATCATTGTCGCCTTTCCCGCCTCGATGAGCGCGGCAGTGAGCGATCTGCTGAAATGAAGTGAGTTTCCTCTGATTGACACCCCTTTCGCG
>JAZFTY010000404.1:0-3292 GCA_036446935.1 Acidobacteriota bacterium
GAAACGACAGTGCCAGCATCGGAAACGTGATGACCACCGAGGCTCCCCTGGTGGCAGACGTGGGCTATGGCTTGGAAGACCTGATCGCGGCGGTGGAGGATGTGATGACCCCCACCCTCAAAAAGAAGGTGGCCGAGCGAGCCGATAAGGTCCGGGAGTTTTCGGAAAGGGCCAAGAAGCTAAGGGCGCTGGTAAGCAAGAACCCCGACTGGGACAGTAGTCCTTTAGTTTCCGATCGTGTGACTCATGAGATTGCTCAATACGCCGATGACGATGCCATTATCGTTCATGAAGCGGGCGCGATCGGGCTGCACGGTTTTGACTTCAATCCACTGGGTGGGCGCGAACTGTTCTTCTACTATGGTGCCCACCTGGGCTCCGGAGTAGGAACGGCCGCCGGAGTCAAGCTGGCGCGACCCAAACAGCAGGTGATCTGTGTGGTCGGGGATGGTGCCTTTGTTTTTGGGCCTACAGCACTCTGGAACATGGCCCGATTGCAACTGCCTGTGACGGTGGTGGTTTATAACAACCATGCCTATGGTGGGGTTCACAATCGGGGAATCGCAGCTTCTGCGGGAAGCCGGATGGTTCAAACCGGCCACTTTGTTCAAGACTATCTGGGCAACCCGGACATGAATATGGCTTCCATAGCCGATGGCTTTGGCGTGGCGGGCGAGGTGGTCCATTCACCGGAGGAGTTGAAGGAGGCCTTGGCGCGGGCCGGCCGGGCGGAGCGGGAAGGGAAACCCTATCTCATTGACGCTCAAGTCCAACGCACCGGAGTGGCCTGGGCAGAGAATCCCTGGACGCCAACGATTGACCGGGGCTGAGTTCGAATTTGGGGACAGACTACGCATTCCCCAATTTCAACCAGACTGGTTGGGTGAACGCCAACGGTCGAATCGAGACTCCAATCGCTCGAGGGCCAGGCTCGCCAACAGACCAATAAAGGCCACAATGGCGATGGCCGCAAAGGCCTGGGAGGTCTGGAAGGTTTCACCGGCAAAGCTGATGAGATTTCCCAGGCCTCGAACCGAGATGTAAAATTCCGCTACGATCACGCTCAGAATCGCCCTTCCCACCCCCAGTCGAAGACCTGTGATCACAAAAGGTATGCTGCCCGGAAGGATGATGGTGCGAAAGATGTGCAGATCAGAGGCCCCGAAGGTCTGTGCTACCCGAAGGAGAGAGGGATCAGCATTGCGCACGCCAGCCATGGTGTTCATGACGATGGGGAAAATGGCCCCCAGGAAAACCATGAGAACCTTCGACCATATCCCAATACCCACCCAGATGATCATAAGGGGCAATAAGGCGATCCGCGGGGTGGCGTAAAGACCCGACAAGAAAGGGTTAAAAGCATAACGGACTTTTCGATTCCAACCCACCCACAGTCCCAAGGGAATCCCCACCACCACCGATATGGAGAAACCAAGCACGAGCTCCGTACCACTGACGTAGATATCTTCCCACAGACGGGTCTTGGAGAGTTCGATCATGGAGGCCACAATCTGCGTGGGTGAGGCTAGAAAGAGCGGATCCACCAGGCCCAGCCGAACGGTCGCTTCCCAGGCAAGCAGGAAAGACATCACCGAGCAGAAGCCGATCAGGAAAGCCTCATTCTTGCCATAGAAATGAGCCAAGCGAGACCCGATCGACGCAGTCGGTTTAATCTGTATCCCTTCTTCTCCCAGCTCTTTCATTTACAGCCAGGGACAGGCTAACTGAACTCAGACCGAACTTCCAGCTGGAAAAAGAAGGGAGGGGGAGGGTGAGCCCGGATGTTTCCTGGCTCACCCTCTTGAGGAGTAGATTATGAGGGAGGGGTAGGCCCTCATTCATAGACTAGGACGAATCCGAGGTCAGAAGGTTTCCCTTCAAAAGAAAAACTGTTGGATACCCGACTTCATAGAGGGTTCGATGTTACTGCGGAACTTCAGAGAGGGTATAGGTGCCAAAAGCGAAGCTGGAAGAGAAGACCTGAGCCGCTCCCCGGACATCGGCTGCCTGGATCGTAAACTCCAGAGTGAGGTTGCCGCCGTCGGTTGTGTAAGGCAGTGAGATTCCCAACGGGGTGAGGATATCCTCGGCCAGCTTGAGGTTGACGGCTGATTTTGAGGCCAGGGTTCCCAGAGCCAGGGGTGTTGTGGTCAGCTCCTGGGCCAGGCCACCGGTCAGGGGGAGTGTGAAGACGCGCACCGTGATCGTGCCGTTGCTGGCTGAAGGATTCCAGAGATAGATGCGCGAGTTGAAGGCTCCATTGTTTCCGTTCATAAACTCGGCAGACAGGATGGTGGGACTTCCCTGGGAGATGGAGGGAATTTCCTGGAGGGGATAGGTGCCAAAAGCAAAACTGGGAGAGAAGACCTGGGCTGTCCCTCGCACATCACCCGCCTGAATCGTAAACTCCAGAGTGAGGTTGCCGCCGTCGGTTGTGTAAGGCAGCGTGATTCCCAGAGGGGTGAGGATATCTTCGGCCAATTTGAGGTTGACGGCTCTTTTGGCTTCCAGGGTCCCCAAAGGCAGCGGTGTGGTGGTCAGCTCCTGAGCCGTAACACCTTTCAGGGGAAGGGTGAAGACCCTCACGGTGATGTCCCCAGCGCTGTTTGAAGGATTAAACAGATAGACGCGCGCGTTGAAGGCCGTATTGTTGCCATTCATGAAGTTGGCGGCCAAAACCGTGGGACCAATGCTTGGGGCGGAAGGGACGCTTTGGAGCGGGTAAGTGCCAAATGCAAAGCTGGAGGAGAAGACTTGTGCGGCTCCCCGCACATCGGCCGCCTGAATGGTGAACTCCAGGGTCAGGTTACCGCCGTCGTCCGTATAAGGCAGTGAGATTCCCAAAGGGTTGAGGATGTCTTCCGCCAGCTTGAGGTTCAGCGCCGATCGAGCTCCCAGGACTCCCAAAAACAACGGTGTAGTGGTCAACTCCTGGGCCAGGCCACCCGTCAGGGGAAGCGTGAAAACGCGTGCCGTGATACTCCCGTTACTGGTTGAGGGATTCCAGAGATAGATCCGCGAGTTGAAGGCTGCATCATTACCGTTCATAAAGTCGGCCACCAGGATAGTGGGACTTGCGCCCGGAGTGGCAGGTGTCTCATGAAGAGGATAGGTACCAAAGGCAAAGCTGTCCGAGAAGACCTGGGCGGTACCCCGTACTCGGGGGGCCTGAACCGTGAACTCCAGGGTCAGGTTTCCGCCGTCGTTGGTGTAGGGCGTCGTGATTCCGGCAGGGGTGAGGATATCTTCGGCCACCTTGAGGTTGCGTGCCGATCTGGCGGCCAGGGTGGAG
>JAZFTY010000405.1:0-2033 GCA_036446935.1 Acidobacteriota bacterium
GAGGCGATGTGAGGCGTCAGAATGACGTTATCGAGATCCTTGAGCTGCACCTCCGCTTCACTGTCGCAGGAAATTTTCGGCTCACATTCAAACACATCCAAAGCGGCAGCAAAGATTCTCTTTTCCTGTAAGGCCTCAACAAGAGCTGCCTCATCAACGATGGGTCCGCGGGCCGTGTTGATCAATATCGCTGAAGACTTCATGGCGAGAAGCTCCCGTTTACCGATCAAGTGGAACGTCTGATCGGTAAACGGGACATGCAGCGAAATGACATCGGCCTCGCTAAGAAGCATGTCCAGTTCCATTCGCCTGGCATGGTATTCCTTTTCGAACTCCTTATCCTCGCGGGTGTGAGAGTAGATCACCTTCATGCCCAGCCCGTTGACGGCTTTTCGGGCTACGGCCTTTCCGATTCGGCCCAACCCGACGATTCCCAGCGTTCTGCCCGCGATGGGCTGACCGAGAAAGAGCTTGGGTCCCCAGACCTTGAACTTTCCGGCTCGAATAAAGGTGTCCGCTTCCACAATCCTGCGGGCAGCGGCCATCATGAGGGTCAGCGTATGTTCCGCCACAGCCTCGGTCAGCACACCGGGTGTATGGGTGACCACGATCCTATTCCGGGTGGCCGCCGGGACATCGATGTTGTCGTATCCGACCGCAAAATTGGACACGATTTTGAGGTCCGGACCAGAGGAGAGAAGATCACCGTCTACCTGATCGGTTAAAAGGCTCAAAAGAGCGTCCTTGTCCTTGACCCTCTTCATGAGTTCCTCTGTGGACAGAACCCGATCTTCCTCATTGACGTCCACCTTGAGGCCAGCCTCTCGAAGCATGGAAAGACCCTCTTCAGGGATGCTCCGCGAGACCAAAACCTTCCAAGTCATAGAAACTCCCCCTCCTCCCGATCATCCGGCCAGTATAGTTCATGCTAGCCGGTCCGGACATCCTCTGAGAATCCTGGAACAATCCTGAGATTCTCCGGTCCAATGTAATGGATGGCCGATCAACAACACTCACTCATCAGTGGCGTTAACCAGGTCACGAAATAAGGGAGAAACAACATGGATCAAGATCGAGTGAACTTCAAGATGTGGAAAAGCACGGGATTGTATTCGACAAAGGAGCAACTGGATCCCTCTGTACGGAAGTTGGCCAGGGCTATTCTACGCCAGGCGGTAAGAGATATGTTGATGCAGCCAGATTCCGCAAGCGGGGAACCTGACGGTTGGGAGAAGGACGCAGCACAGTGGTTCTTCTCTGATAAAAACGACCCAGGAAGCCTGACCTGGATCTGCGATATTCTGCAATTAAAACCCTGGATGTTGCGCCAGTGGTTGTCTGTCTATCATCAAAGTCATCACCAAAAAAGAGAGCAAATGGTCATGGAACTTTTCCGAAGTCTGCGACCCAGCATGAACTAGCCGGTTTTTTTCATCCCGGCCGGCCTGTGGCTTGAACTTGGAGGTCTCATCCTGCAAACTATAATCTATTGGGAAGCCCATACTCCTGGAAGTGACGATGAGGAATGTTTAGACACAAGGAAGACCGAATTCTCACCACCCTCTTTGTCGCCTACTTTGGCGTTGATCTGATCGTTTTTTTCACAGCCGAGAGCGTTTGGTTCGTTGTTTTTTGGATGCTTTTAGGCATTCTTCCCAAGGCTTGCATCAGCTCCTTCAACCACCACCATCAACACGTGGCGACCTTTCGACACACCCTACCGAACCGCTGTCTGGAGCTGATCTATGCTTTTCAAACGGGGGTGGTGACCAACGGCTGGACCTTGCACCACGTTCTGGGACACCATGTGAATTACCGCGACCAGGAACTCGATGAGTCTCGCTGGAAACGGAATCACGGTCGGCCCATGGGAGCGATCGAGTATTCTGTAATCAATTCACTGACCGCTTATCCGCGGGCCTTTCAAGTGGGAAAAAGATTTCCCAAACACCAGAAGCCCTTCCTGGTGATGTTCTTCATCACACTCAGCATCCTGGCTTTCTTTTTCTACCATAACTGGGTCAACGCGCTTT
>JAZFTY010000406.1:0-2104 GCA_036446935.1 Acidobacteriota bacterium
GGCACAATAGACGAAGGCGGGAGGTAGATTTTGCCAGACGATTCGGGTGGCTGTAACGCTGTGAAATCTGGAGGAGAGGCATTTTCTGAACCTCCTCCCTGCGGGCAGGAAGAGTCCGTGCACATAGGCGAAGGTCAATAATTTCCCTCCCGGCTCGAGGACCTCTACGATGGTGTCCAGTAATTGATCCTGCAGCTCTTTGGGGAAGCAAGCCCAGGGTAATCCGCAGATAATCCGATCACATTTTTCCACCCCGAACTCCTTGAGGTACCGGACCACGTTAAGGGCAGAATCGCGGTAAACTACGGCCTGAGGGCAGCGCCTTTGAGTGGCCTTCACGAAATCTGCGTTGACCTCCAGTGCAAAGGCCCGGGTGCTCTCGGAAGCCTTCTCCAGGATTTTCTCGGTAAAGACCCCGGTGCCGGGTCCGAATTCGACGACCATCGAAGCCTGGGAGAGCTTGGCAGTATCGGTAATCAAATCTGCCAGTTCTTCACTACTCTCTGTGACGGCACAGGTGGTGGTAGGGTAGCGCATGAATTGTTTGAAGAACTGAACTCTGTTCAATCTGATCCTCCAGAAGCGAGTGGATATCCTAACATGCAAAAGGTTCCAGGTTCCAAGTTTCAGGTTCGAGGTGTTAATATCTTCTGACTTCTTCCGACGGTCTGCGGTGTGCGGTCTGTGGTCAGGAGGTCAGCTGGTCAGGGTTTTGGTATGACCTGGATAGGTAGTAACTGGATCGTTCTTCTTTTACTGGCGTTCTTTATCGCCCTGATGGTCTACCACGCCTGGGTGGGAAAGCGTCGGACTCGAGGTCTGGTGGATTATTACGTGGGAGGACGTTCCATGGGGGGCGTTGCCATCGGACTCTCCTTCTTTGCCACTTACTCGAGTACCAACAGTTTCGTGGGATATGCCGGTCAGGCTTATACCTATGGAGCACCCTGGCTGCTTTTGGCGCCCTCAGCCGTTATGTTCTCCTTGATCGCTTGGCAGTGGATCGCGCCCAGATTGCGGGAGTTCACCGCCTCACTGAATTCCATCACCATCCCGGACTTTATCGGATTCCGCTTTGGCAGCAATAGCGCGCGTGTTTTAGCCTCCCTGATCACCATCTTTGCCAGTCTTTTGTACATGACGGCTGTCTTCAAGGGCATTGGCAATCTCCTGGAGGTCTTTCTCGAGATTCCCTATGAGGCAGCCATCTTATTGGTTTTTCTGATCGTGGTGGCCTATACGGCTGTGGGCGGTTTTATTTCAGTGGTGCGAACGGACGTGGTGCAGGCAGTCTTCATGATTTGCGCCGCCGTTTTGCTGTTCAGGGGAACCGTGCAGGCTGCCGGAGGACTTGGAGCATTGAGTATCCTGCGTGATCAACCCGAAACGGCTGGGCTTTTCTCCTGGAATGCCGCCATACCTTTGCCCGTCCTACTGGGGATCATTTTTGCCGGAACCATGAAGTTCATGGTCGAACCTCGGCAGCTGTCCCGCTTTTATGCGCTGGAAGACCGTCGTGCCATACGCCAAGGAATGTGGGTTTCCACCCTGGCCTTCCTTTTTGTCTATTCGCTGCTTGTACCTATTGGCCTTTACAGCCGTCGTATTTTCCCCGACGGAATGGAGGACACCGACCGGATCGTCCCCGCTCTTTTAGCCGGAGGAGACCTCTTTTCACCTGCCGTGGGGGCCTTTCTAATGGTAGCGATGATCTCTGCCGCCATGTCGTCTCTGGATAGCGTGTTGCTGGTCACCGCATCGACCTGTGAACGGGACATCGTGAATTTGTGGCGGCCCTCCCAGTCGGAGGCGGCCTCACTGCGATCCACTCGCTTCTATGTGGGCCTCTTTGCTCTCATCACGGCCTTGATTGCACTGGACCCGCCGGGTGGGATCGTGACGCTGACCGCTATTTCGGGCAGCTTGTACGCCGCCTGTTTTTTTCCGGCCATTGTTCTGGGACTCCATTGGTCCCGAGGCAATGGGACGGCGGTGATCACTTCTTTCTTGCTGGGTGTCGCCACTCTTTTTGTTTGGGACTATTTCCCCTTTGCTGGCGGCCTGCACGAGGTCTTCCCTGCGCTGCTTCTCTCTTTGCTGGCCT
>JAZFTY010000407.1:0-6127 GCA_036446935.1 Acidobacteriota bacterium
GCTTTGAGCTCCAACCCTCTCATAAGTTGTGGTGAGCATACCGTCGACCGTCTCTTCCACCTTCTCCAGAGGCTGGTCCTTCACAGTGGCAATCTCGGAGACAACCAATTGGCGGGCACGGTCAAACATCTTCTTTTCGCGAAAGGAAAGACTTTTTTGAAAACTCAAGAAGAAGAGGTTCTTCAAGACCTCGGCGACCTGGAAGATTGATCCTGAGTTCATTCTCTCCACATTGTCTTTATAACGGTTTTTCCAGTCAGGATTGTGTTCGGCGAAATCTTCCTTGAGGATCTTGAAGAGCTTGCCCACCTGTCTTTTGTCGCAAAGTCTTCGAATCCCCACGCTTTCGACATTGTTCGTCGGGATCATCACCGTGGAGTTGTTGGACACGATCCTGAGCATATAAAACTCTGCCTGGAGACCTGCGATGTCCTTGGTACAAATTTCCTCGATAATTCCAACACCCTGATTTGGGTAGATGACTTTTTCGCCGACTTTATACTCCATCCAGCCTCCCTGAGCGGTTAAAAGGTGAGCAGTAATCAGTTTACGCAACGGCAGGCCTTTTGTCAAAGTCGTACTGTTGCGTGACTTTGGAGGTTCCGACCGCACGAAGTCAGGCGGTGGGAATTTGTTTCCGTTCCAGGTTGGACAGATCGAAGGCCTCGTGGAGCGCCCGGATCGCGCTATCTATTTGATCCTCCTGGATGATGCAGGCGATCCGGATCTCCGATGAGCTGATCAGCTGGATATTGATCTGGTTGTCGGCCAGAGCCCGAAACATCCGTGCGGCTACGCCGGGATTGCTGGCCACCCCGGAACCGATGACGGACACCCTGGCGACGTGGGTATCCACTTGAATCGCTTGGGCTTCCACCTCCTTGGACACTCTTTGTAAAACCTCCTGGGAGTGTTGGGCATCCTCCTGAGAGATAATCAGTGAGAAGTCATTGGTTTGATCATGCATAATTCCCTGGATGATCAGCTGAATGTGGATGTTAGCATCGGCCAAGGATTTCGAGATCCTGGCGGCTACGCCGGGTATATCCTTGACCCGCATCAGGGCAATGCGGGCAATTTCGGCATCACCTGTCACGCCGGTGATTGCTACCTTTTCCAAGAGTTCCTCCCTAACAATGGTTGTCCCCGGTCGACGGTGGAAGCTCGACCGTACCTCCAGGGGTATATCATATTTACTGGCAATCTCAACGCAGCGTGGGTGCAGGACGTGAGAACCGGAAGCTGCAAATTCCAACATCTCGTCGTAGCCAATAAAGTCCAGGAGACGAGCGTCAGAGACAATCCGGGGACTGGCGGTAAAGACACCGTCCACGTCCGTGTAAATTTCGCACACGGGAGAATTCAGTGCTGCAGCCAGAGCTGTCGCGGTGGTGTCGGATCCTCCGCGTCCCAAAGTGGTAATTTCCTGATCCGAAGTGATTCCTTGAAAGCCGGCGACGATAACGATGTTTTCTGCTTCCAGTAATTTGTAAATCTTGTCGGTGGCAATCTTTTGAATCCGAGCACGAGAAAAATTCCCATCTGTCAAAATTCCGCACTGAGCCCCGGTCAGAGCGATGGCGTTGGTTCCCAATTCATGGACAGCCATGGCCAGCAATGCGATGGATACCTGCTCGCCGGTGGTCAGAAGCATGTCGAGCTCTCTTGCCCGCGGTCTTGGGGTGATCTGTAAGGCCATACCCAGCAGTTGATCGGTGGTCTTGGCCATGGCCGATACCACCACCAGTTGGGGTATTCCTTGCTGGTGCTCGGATGCCAGATCCTGAGCTACGGAACGAATGGACTCAACGGACCCGACGGAGGTGCCGCCATACTTCTTCACCTTGACGGGCAGGTCGATCATGCAGTCGCCCCGACCGGGAGAGCCGGCTGTCCCTCATACCATTCACGAAAGATTCTCAAATTGGGTCGTAGGGTCACATCGACTTCAAAGGGAGACTCGAAGACATCGAGGGTCTTGTACCCATTTCCGGTAATGGCCACCACGATGGTTTCCTCAGGATTGATGCGCTCTTGCCTGAGCAGTTTGATCGTTACCGCCAGCGTGGTCCCGCCGGCGGGTTCCGTGAAGATCCCTTCTTTTTCCGCCAGCAATTCGATGGCCTCCAGGATCTCGCTGTCGGTGGCCATCTCTCCCCAACCACCCGACTTGCGGACTTCCTGAAGGACGTAAATCCCGTCTGCCGGGTTACCAATGGCAATAGACTTGGCCAGGGTCCTGGGTTTTTCTGGATTGATGAAATCCAGGCCCTGGTGGAGCGATCGAATAACAGGGGCACAGCCCTCTGCCTGAGCACAATAGATCCGGCATTTTCCCTTCACCCATCCCAGGTCAGTGAACTCCTGAAAGGCCCGGGCAACTTTGGGCAGGAGCGTTCCGCCGGCAGTGGGCAGGATAAGGTGGTCCGGAAGTCTCCAGCCCAGTTGCTCCGCAATTTCATAGCCCATCGTTTTGGCACCTTCGGTGTAGTAGGGTCTCAGATTGACGTTTACGAATCCCCACCCGTAATGGTCGCCAATCTCAGCGCACAGGCGGTTCACGTCGTCGTAATTTCCCTCCAGTGCCACCACTCTTGGCTTGCAGATGAGCGAGCCGCTGATCTTGGCCGCTTCAATGTCCTGGGGAATGAAAAGCAAGCAGGGGAAACCGGCCTGAGCGCAGTGGGCTGCAACTGCGTTGGCTAGATTTCCCGTTGAGGCACAGGAAAACACGCTATAACCCAATTCGGCGCCTCGACTCAAAGCAACGGGAACCACCCGGTCCTTGTAAGAGAGAGTGGGGCGGTTCACGGAATCGTCCTTCAAATACAGTTCCTTGACCCCTAGATGCTCGGCCAGCCGTCTGGATTTCACCAGAGGTGTATAGCCCGAATGGAAGCCGGAAATGGGCTCTCCAATCACAGGAAGCAGCTCCCGATAGCGCCAGAGATTTGGTTCACGCTGGCTGATGATTTTCGGATTCAAATGGGACTGGATTTTGGAGTAATCGTAGCTGACTTCCAGGGGACCAAAGCACTCCAGACAGACGAAGCTTCGATCGGCCGGATAGCAGGTTCCACACTCTTTGCACTCTAAACCTTTGAGGTAACTCATAGAGTTGTGCTCCTTTCTCTGAAACCGGCTTTCCGATTCCATCAGAGGACAGGAGTGGACACCAGGTCCAAGCTGAAAAGAAAAAGCCCTTTCTGGCAAGAAAGGGCCTCGACAGTTTCGATGCCGAACTTATCTTCCAGATTGTCCTGTGGGAATTAGCACCAAGCCCATGGGGGGCTGGTTGCTGTGGAATCAACGGGCCCGCTCCCTCCGCCACTCCTGATAAGTCCATGTGATAATACGACCACTTCAGTTATTCTGTCAAGGATGGAAAAGACGGTGAGGCCTTTCACAAGAGGGGTGTTGCAGACCCTTCAACGATATCAACTGCTCACAGAGGGAGATCATACCCTGGTGGCGCTTTCGGGAGGTCCCGACTCTGTGGCGCTGCTCCTGGTCTTACAGGAGCTCCGGGACAGGTTGTCACTGGATCTGTCCGCAGCCCACCTGAACCACCAGTTGAGGGGAGAAGAATCGGAGCAGGATGAGCAGTTTGTCCAGGACCTGTGCCGAAAACTCGCCATTCCCATCGAGGTCAGGCGCGTCGATACCCGGCAGGCCGTGAGAGAAAGTGGTGAAAACCTGGAAAGTTGCGCACGCCGACTCCGCTACGATTTTCTCTTTGAGGTGGCCGGGAGGCAAGAGAGTCGAGTGGCAACGGGACATACGCTGAATGATCAGGCGGAAACCTTCTTGATGAAACTGGTTCGAGGATCTGGCCCGGCGGGTCTTTCCGGAATCTCTCCACTACGCGTCAACTGGATGGGAACTCCCGGAACCTCCCTCTCCGTCACCGTGGTGAGACCGCTGCTGGGAACCTTGCGCCAGGATGTTCTGGACTACCTGGAAGATCAAAACCAGACTTACCGGATCGATTCGTCGAATCAAGATCTCAGTCGGGATCGAAATTGGGTCCGTCACCGCCTGATCCCCCTGTTGCAGGAGAGACTGAATCCGGCTTTGCTTGAGACTTTGCAAAGAAGCACCGAGCTTTTTGGAGAAGTTGAGGATTTCTTGGGCCGGCAGGGGAAAGAGGCTTTCAATCGGTGCCGATCAGGAGGGGATCAAGAAACAAGGCTGCGCATCAGCGGGCTGGAAGATTTACCCGCCATTATTGCAAAGGAGGTCATTCGAAGAGCCATAGCGACCTCTAAAGGGAATCTCCGAGATATCAACTTAAAGCATGTTGAGGCGGTTCTCCAGCTGAGTCGCATCACCAGTGGAAAGGAGATCCATTTACCGGGAGGGTTAAAGGTGCAGCGAGAATTTGAAGAGTTGCGGTTTACCCTTGAGCCATCCCCCGGTCCCTTTTCCTATCCCTTGAAGGTTCCTGGAGAAATCTACATCAAGGAAACGTCGAAATGTGTCGAGGCGCGAACGGGCCACCGGCGTAAAGAGAGGAAGGGAGAACCAGAGCCAGAGAAAGAAGGCCAGGGCAATAGAGCGGGATCTGTTTGGATCAAGTGGAGCGGGGAGAGCCTGACTGTTCGCAGTCGGCGGCCGGGAGATATGTACCGAATTTCCTTGAAGTCAGGGGAAAAGAAACTGAAGGAATTGTTTCAAATGGACCGAATTCCAAAGAGCCAACGAGACCGGTTGGTGGTGGTTGAAGGGGACAACGAAATTATCTGGGTGGAAGGATTTCCTGTTCAGCCGAAATATCGAGTTTCCCCGAGCGCTGCCCGAGCCTTGGAAATTCGGTTGCGTCATGAAACTTCCGGTGAGGAAGAGCCTCTAAAGGAACGAGGAAAGAAGGTGGAAAAATGAAACCCGTCGAAACCCAGACACGTAAAAGGATTAGGGGAAGCTTGGGCGGTTTGCCCATTTGGATATCGGGGGCTGAATAGCCTATAATAGAAGAGTTAGAGCGTTGAGACGGGCTGACTCTAGCCCGGATTATGCATAGTCCGGGCTAAGCTTCCGTCGGAAGGTCATAGGCGTTGAATACCACAGCGAAAAACGTTTTTCTCTGGATCGTTATTATTGTTGCCGTCGTCGTGCTGTGGAATTTTCTCAACACGGTGCGCAGCGGAGACGTCGACGAGGTGAACTACTCTGAATTCACCTCTATGGTCAAAGAAAACAGAATTAGAAGCTATCCCACCTCTCCCGTCACCTTGAGCGGAAATGAAGTCGCAGGTAAATACCTCGATTCTTCCACTGACACAGAGCGTAAGTTCCGGGTCATCATTCCCAAGGGATCCGAAGAGACCATTGCCAATACCCTGAATGAAAAGGACATCATCGTCAAAGTCAACGATGATGACCAGAACTCTTTTGTGTACATGCTCCTGACCTCCTGGTTTCCCATTATTCTGTTCGTGGGTTTCTGGATCTTTCTCATGCGCCAAATGCAGAGCGGTGGGAACAAGGCACTTTCCTTCGGGAAGAGCCGGGCCAAGCTATCGACGAACCAACAGAAGAAGGTGAGCTTCAAGGATGTGGCTGGTGTCGAGGAAGCGAAGGAGGAACTTCAAGAGATCATTGAGTTCCTGAAAGAACCTCAGAAATTCCAGAAGTTGGGTGGACGAATCCCCAAGGGTGTACTTCTGATGGGCCCTCCCGGGACGGGGAAAACTCTTTTGGCCCGGGCCATCGCAGGAGAAGCCAGCGTTCCCTTTTTCAGCATCAGCGGATCTGATTTTGTGGAGATGTTTGTCGGCGTGGGAGCGAGTCGGGTTAGAGACCTTTTTGAGCAAGGAAAGAAGAATGCTCCCTGCATCATCTTTATTGATGAAATTGACGCCGTGGGGCGGCATCGTGGTGCCGGTTTGGGAGGAGGGCACGACGAACGAGAACAGACCCTGAATCAATTGCTGGTCGAAATGGACGGGTTCGAGTCCAACGAGGGAGTGATTCTCATTGCTGCGACCAACCGTCCCGATGTACTGGATCCTGCTCTTATGCGCCCAGGTCGTTTCGATCGTGAAGTTGTGGTGACGTTGCCCGATATCAAGGGAAGGGAAGGCATCCTCAAGGTCCACACTCGACGGATTCCGTTTGCAAAGGACGT
>JAZFTY010000408.1:0-4372 GCA_036446935.1 Acidobacteriota bacterium
ACGCTGATCGAGAAAATCTGCTCCTCAGCAAGTGAGGGGATCACTCCCTCCCGTAGGGGTCAGCCGGTGGCTGACCCGCACAGTTAGAATTGCAAAAGCTACGGGAACTCCAGACTTCTGTCCCCATTGAGATTATTTTTCATTTGTAGAAGATGTTCAATCGAGCTGCTGCCGCTCGCAGACTCCTGTCGGATGTCCACAGTAGCGCTTTCGTCAACAAAGCAGATGCCAGTAGATGAACGTCAACCAGGCCGATTCCAACACCGATCAGTTTCTGGTGCTCGATAAACTCCAGGATCTCATCAGTTTCGGCTGTGATTGCGCCCGGGAGGGCTTTGAGTAAAGAAATGATTTCCTTGCGGTTCTTGAGACCTCCACAAGCCAATTCACCCAAGATAAACGGATGGCACAGGACCTGTTCATCCACCAGGAGTTCCTGCAGGTGAGAGTCACCTTTCCGGAAGTGGGCAACCCATATCGACGTGTCCACCAGGACCATGGTCACTGGCTGCTTGGCCTTCTCCTGCGAACGGGGCGAAGCAACTTTTCGGTCCCTGCCAGTTCAGCAAGTCTCCTGGCACTCTCTCGGGCAATAAGGGCCTCCAGGCCCGCATGAAGTAAGGCAGTCTTTTTCGTAATACCGGTAAGTCCCGAGGCCTTATTGATCAATTCTTCGTCTAGATTCAATGTCGTTCTCATATGCATAAGTATGCATATATTATGCATCACAGTCAAGGAGATGAACTGAACGAACATCTGTCCCCATGACCTCTTGTCTGGGTATTCTCTTACCGGTCGACACTCATTCGGTGCCAGCCCGAGAAAAAAGATTTTATCCGTAGGAAATTAGACTTCCCATTGTGGACCTGTCCCCGAACTCTCGGTCTCCGAACTCTCCACAGCTCTGATTTCCGCTCCGATCTCCGCTCTCCGCAACCCCGCTGACTGTTTTATCTTGTCTTTAGTCCGTTTCACATCTAAAATTTGGAAAGCATCACTGAACATCGTTTGGGAAAAACAAAAGGAGCTTAAAATGAAACATCTGTTTTTTCTTTCTTTGATATCGATCCTTTCTTCATGCGGAGGTACTTCCAATCTGGAATCCGCTGAAGAATCCGGAGAGGAAGTCTCTCAAGAGACCGAGGAGGGGAATGTGCAATCCGAGTGGGTGAACTTTGGCGACGGACACCGAGGATATCTGGTCAGGCCCGGCCAGGAGGGCCAATTTCCAGCCGCGGTCATGATCCATGAATGGTGGGGATTGAACGAAGATATTCAGGAGATGGCTCGCGACCTTGCATCGGAAGGATACGTGGTGTTGGCAGTTGATTTATACAACGGCAACGTGGCCTCGACCCCGCAGGAAGCAGGACAATATGCTACTCAGGTCAGAGATAATGTGCCTGAAGCAGTAGAGCATATGAAGAGTGCCACCTCCTTTTTGAGGGAAAGCGACTTTGTACTCGAGAACGCCATTGCTTCCATCGGCTGGTGCTTTGGGGGAGGAATGTCGCTGCAGCTCTCACTAAATGAGAGCCTGGCGGCAACCGTCATCTACTATGGAAATTTGGAAACTGATGAAGAACGGCTGTCCGCTATAAAATGGCCCGTACTGGGGATTTTTGCCGACCAAGATGCGGTGATTTCGCTCGAGTCGGTTCACCAATTTGAAGCAGGATTGAATCAATTGGGAATCGAAAATGAGATTCACATCTACGAAGGGGTACCCCATGCTTTTGCCAACCCTTCCAATCCAGGACACGATGCTGAAAAGACCGCAGATGCATGGGAAAAGACGATTGCATTCCTGGACAGAAATCTCAAGCAGGCGGGAAGCTGATAAGCGCGGGACGCGTACTGATCGGAAAACTCTTTCCATAAACTTGGGGGTGACATCATGGTTCGACATTTAACTCAGCGAACAGATCTCTTATTCATTCTGTTGGCAGCGGCGATTTGTACCGTTTTCCCAACATCGCTTTTGGCCCACGTGGCCCTCTTTCCACAGACCACTCAAGCTGGGGCCCGACACGAGTCTTTCTACATCCGGGCACCGGTTGAAAAAGACATTCCAGTGGTCGAGTTGGGTTTTGAGGTGAGTGAGGAGTGGATTGAAAACGGGGGAGAGATCACCTTTGAGTACATACCCGACTGGCAACTCCACGTGGAGCTGGACGCACAAGAGCACGTCAAGAAGGTGTACTGGACGGCCACCGAGGAAGGAGCGCCGCCCAGGACCTTCCAGATGATCTTCATGAGGGTGAACGTCCCGGATAAGCCGGGGAACTATCCCTTTGTCTCTTGGCAAAAGTACACCGATGGAAGCGTGGTGTGGTGGAACGAACCGCGAGGTCCGGGTGTCAGCAACCCTTATCCAACGGTGAAAGTGGAGCAGGCACCTATCTTTACGGCCGGCCCCCTACAAATGAGCGTCGGGGGTATCGCCCTGCTGGCCCTGGGGTTGGCTCTTTATTGTTTGATGACCCTGAAAAAGCTGCAACCGAAAAAGACTTAGACCGATCTTGAAGGGATTTCACCTGTCGATGGACTCCGGCCCCGCAGCAGGGATAAAACTGCTCCTATCCCTGCAAACAACGCACCCGCAAGGGTCACGCCACGCATTCCACGTATGAAAGCACTGTGGGACTCGCTCAATGCATCTGAAGTCAGTGAGTTACCACTGCTGAGTAACGACAAGAGGTTCATCCCATCCCCGCTGGCACCCGCGACCAGAAAAGAGAACAGGGCGCCCGCAAAGGCGACCCCGAGAGCCTGGCCAAGGTAACGAAACATGCCCAGTAGCCCTCCGGCAACACCCCTTTGATGGGGCGGGACCGAAGACATGACAGAGTTGTTGTTGGGGGCAATGAACAATCCGAACCCCACACCGAACACCAAAAGTCTTCCCAGGACCTGTGCAACAGACATGGTTTCCGAAACCTGCGAGACCATCAAAAGTCCCGCCATGATCAAAAGCATTCCGGTCGTAGCAAGTCCCCTGGATCCCAGCCTGTCCGAGGCCTTTCCCGATAAAGGGGCTACAATCATCAGTATGAGGGGAACAGGCAACATCAAGAGTCCTGTCTCCTGCGCTGAGTAACCCCGAAGACCTTGCCAGTAAAAGGGAAGAAGAAAGAAGAGAGAAGCAAAGGCAAGAGTAGCGAATAAGCCGGCCATCTGAGCTGCTGCGAATTCACGGATCCGAAATAGGGACAGGTCAACCAGAGGAAAGCGGGTGCGCAACTCATGCGCGATAAACAGGCTCAGGATCCCCAGACCACCCACGATGAGGAGATCGACGGAAAAAGAGAACCACCCCCAAGAAGGTCCCTTGGTCAGGCCCAACAACAGGGCACTCATGCCCCCAATAAGGGTGACGGCACCCATCCAGTCGATCGGTTCGGCAGTACTGTGGCTCTGCAAAGGAGGCAAGACCACGGCTGCAATGAGAGCTCCCACGATGCCAATCGGTACATTCACGAAAAAGACCGCCTGCCAACCGAAGTGGGTGACCAGAAATCCACCGAGGGTGGGCCCAATCGCCGCTCCACCGCTAATAATGATGGACTGAATACCCATGGCCACTCCCCGTTTTCCTACGGGAAAAATATCGGTGACAATGGCCAGTGTGTTGCTGGTAATCTGGGCACCCCCTACGGCTTGAAGTAAACGAGCGGCTATGAGCCACAGAATCGACGGGGAGAGGGCTGCCAGCAAACTTGCCACTGCGAAGATGAGCAATCCCGATATGAATAATCGCTTGCGGCCAACCAGATCGCTGACCCTTCCAAAAAACGGCACCAATCCTGTGAGCACCACGGTGTAAGCGATCAGAGTCCACTCAATCTCTTCCATTGAGGCATTCATGCTCCCGGCAAGAGTGGGCATCGCAATATTGAGTATGGTGATATCAATCACCACCATAAACAGGCCCAGGCCCACACTAAAGAGAATCATCCACTGGTTACTCTGGGGGGTGTTAGGTTCCATATCTGCTTCCCGACTGATTGCTCTCTCTTTCATCCAACCTCTCTCCATAACAAAGGATGATCTACAGTGTTCACCCTTCGCCTTCGAGCCTTCCCGCTGATTTGAGAATGGGAGATCACATTGAGCCGATAGATGACACTCAAGTCAACTCCTGAAAAGAGAAACGGCGAATCTCCAAGGTCTCCTTCTTGGGTCCCCTTTCCTGCCCTACCACCCCCCTGTGCTATCCTGACTATTCTGGAGCAGGCTCGCTCCTGAAAGTCGGGAAGTGGCCATTCGCGATCGCCCATGAGACTGAAGGAACTCTCCATCATCCAGTACCAGAACGTGAGCCCCACACCCGAGGTTTACAAGCTGTGGCTTCCCCTTCATGCCTTCAAAA
>JAZFTY010000409.1:0-3183 GCA_036446935.1 Acidobacteriota bacterium
AATAACTACCACCGGGTGTTCAAAGTACCGAACGGAGAACGGATCCAGCGCCTGCTGCGGGTTGGCTGGAGGATTTACTAACACCTCATTCATGAAGAGCGAACGTTCAAAGAGCGCCGCGAGTCCGACGCAGACAAGGTAGACGATGACTATCCAACCGACTGTCTCGACAACTCGTTTTGCTTTCATACGCCGCGCGGACAGTATCACAACTCCCGGAAGTGGATAGTGTGCTACCGGTTCCGTCTGTCTTCAATCCAACTCATCAGGTGTTTCCGAACTGTGTTGCCTTTAAGATCCTCCGCCCCGCCCCTCGCTTCCAAGACCTGCTGCGACGGATGAACCTGGAACCCTAAACCAGCCAAGGAAGCATTTCACGAAGGTATCTTCCTTGCCTCTCCTTGGCCTCGAATACTTTCATGAATCTTTAGATAGGTGTTTCGCAAAGGAACAAATGCCGAGAGGCTTCTCGTTGCCCCCAAGTAAGACTGCGGTTCCTTACCTCTCAATTGATGGCAAAGCAGTAGAACAGGCCGTCGCCTCCGGTGCCCTGCAGATTTTCCTGGCTGCAGCCTCTGGAGCCATGCGCCGAGTTCCACGAGGTGGGATTCTCACCGCCGCCCGTGCGATCGTGATGGCCCACGCGGGCACTGCCGTCACCGTGGCTCGTCCAATTCTGGCAGGTTGTGTCCTCACTGCTCGAAGACGCTGTTCCGTCCAACTGCGAACCGGTCAGAATGTCGTGCCGGTTGGGACTATCCCCCCGGCCATTTACCATCTGTCCCAGTTCGTTCAGCTGGGTTTCCTTGGTGAGATTGTTACCGTCTGAGTGCAAATCGTCGACATTTCGAGCGATTTGGACTCCCTTGGAGTTGTGCCACGGTCCACTGCCGATTCGGTCACGAGCGTTGACGGCTGCCTGGCCACCCGAGGCTGTGGTGCTCAGATAGGCGCGCCAGGTGCGGTTGCCCACTCCCACGGCTCGGGCCAGCATCTGACACCGCTGGTCGGCTCCGGTCAGTCCCCCCAGATCGGCGCCATTCCCGGCCCCCGAGCTGACGAGGAAAAAGCTCATTCGTGGGTCCGCATTTTGGGCAAATACCGGGAACAAGCCCAGCCCAAAAACCATGGTTGTGACAAAAAGAAACTGCATCTTGCTCATCTTGATTCTCCTCCAGCTAGATTTTTCCATTAATGGTAACACCTTCCCGCGTACAGAAGAACTGCTCATTTCGGGCTCCCTACAACCCTCTCGGATTCCATGTTGATCGTGCCGGCCAAGCTAGGGGTGATCGAGGAAGGGGCATACGCCGACCTCCTGTTGGTCGACGGTAACCCGCTTGCGGACATCAGCGTGATTGGCGGCAGCACGGAGTGGCTCGACGCGGAGCCGGAGTGGAAACCGATCGAAATCTTGGATTTAATCATGAAGGATGGCGTCATCTATAAAAACACCCTGTGATTGCGGACTTGCTCGGTAAGGTGCTGGTTTTCCTGGTGGTGTTCGCGACGACCCTCGCTTTCAAGCCCTGCTGCTGCGGATGAACCTTGAACCCTAAGTCATTCATCAGTCACCAGCGTCTTTCCTTGATTTCTTTTTCTTAACTCTCAACCCATGCCAAATAAAAAGTACTACAGCCGCAATGACGATTATCTCCATCACTCCCATAGGGAAACTCCTTTTAACGCTCTTCTGTCACCTGGGGAAGGTGCTGTCAATAAATTTGTACAGCATAGCCAATTCGGTTTGGATATCTTATCCGTAGTACCTAGGGGACGAACTGAAAAACCTGACAAAAGCTTCTAGAAATTTCTTCCCATTTTTAGGATTCCTGTCTGAAGGGCGCGCACAGAGAAACGCAGGTATCTCCCCATGGACACTGTATGGAACGGGCCTCCTGTGTCAAGGAGCCGGCTGTATTGACATGCATTGAAGGGCGGGGTATAGTGCGGGCGACTACCCCAGTTTAAGGCCTCCTGAGGGTGTCGATGAAAACAATAGATAGAAGGCCTTTATATGAGTCTCACCTTGCGAAGATCCCCCAAGGAATAACCGACCAGAATTGTGACACCAAATGAAAAGTTACCGTGTTCTGCTCCTTTCGTGGTCAATATTTCAGGGTTGATGACAATAACATTCTCTTAGGAGGAGAACATGAGCAGTAACAAATTATACGTAGGTGGTTTGCCATATTCCGTTACGGACGACAAGCTACAGGAAATTTTCTCGCCACACGGGACGGTAGAATCAGCCCGGGTGATTACAGACCGAATGACTGGTCGGTCACGGGGCTTTGGTTTCGTGGAAATGAGTTCTCAGTCCGAGGCTGAAGAAGCGACCAAGAACCTGAACGGCACTGACCTTGAAGGACGAAGCCTTACGGTAAACGAGGCCAAACCACAGCAGGAGCGATCCGGCGGTGGCGGCGGCGGAAGAGGCGGCGGCGGCGGCGGCGACCGCTGGTAATCTCATAAGCTAAGCGCAAAGAGGAGGCGTCAGGTCGGTTCGCCTCTTCTAGTGCTCTTCGAATGTAGAGATTCCCTACCATGACCTCCGCGACGACCCTCGCTTCCAAGACCTTCTCCGACGGATGAATTTAGAACCCTGACTAGCTAAGGAGGCATTTCACGAATGGCCTTTCCTTGCCTCTCCTTGGCCTCGAATACTTTCATAAATACTTAGATAGGTATTCCGCAAAGGAGCAAATGCGGCAGGCCCTTCTTGATATACTCCCCAAGGTGAACTCTGGGAACGAAAAGATTGATCGATCCAGTCCAGGTAACGGACTTATCTGGAAAGAAAGCACCGGTAACGGAAGAACTCAAACGCCCATTGCCGAAGAACTAGCATGATTAGCATTCTCAAGGAACGATAGTCCTCTTATGGGACATTGATTTCCTTGCAGTCGCTGTAAAACGCCCATGGACATCACCAACAAGACTCAAAAACCTCTGAGCCTTCCCTTACCCGGCGGGAAAAGACTGTTTCTCGGACCCGGGAAGACCGGGCAGGTGTCGCCCAAAGCTCTCGAACACCCACCGCTGGTAAAACTTCTCGAAGCCGGCGACATCGAAACAGCCGCAGGGGGACCCAAACGTAAGGAAGGGGGCGGCGGCAATGCCGGGGCGTCTCCTGGTCCCCGTCATAGCGGAAGCAGTGCCAAGCGCCAATCCGGTGACCGT
>JAZFTY010000410.1:0-6161 GCA_036446935.1 Acidobacteriota bacterium
CTTTTGATTTATCCCTTCAGGGAATGGGAGGAAATCGAGGCCAAGTTGTCGATGCCCCCGAAGATGCTCCCGGAGAAAGAAAAGTTTTTGCTTCGTGCCAATTTCTATGGACAGGCCTCTTCTATGGACAAGCAGGGAAGAGTGCTGATTCAAACCCACCTGCGAGAGTCGGCTCAAGTCGATGGTGAGGTGGCGGTAATGGGATATCTGACTTATCTACAAGTGTGGAACAGGGAGCGGGTCCAGAGTCTTCTCAAGTCTGATCCCTACACGAACGAGGATGCCACCGCCTTGGCTGAATTGGGTATTTAAATAAATATGATGGGTACCGCTGTGGACCATATGCCCGTCCTGCTCACTGAAGTGTTGGATTTCCTGCGAGTCAGGAAAGATGGGATTTACGTGGACTGCACCCAGGGATCAGGAGGGCATTCCGAGGAAATTCTTTCCCAGCTTGATGGAACGGGTCAGCTGATCGCTTTGGACCGGGACCAGGAAGCCCTCGACAGAGCCCGAGAAGGTTTGGGATCCCATTCCAATCTTCAAGCTTTCCACCAGAACTTTAAGGAGTTGCCCACCCTTCTCTCTCGACTGGGGGTCGGTGCTGTGGATGGATGTCTGCTCGATCTGGGAGTGTCCTCTAATCAGCTGGGCTCTCCCGAGAGAGGCTTCAGCTTTCGATTGGAAGGGCCCCTGGACATGCGCATGGACACTCGAGAAGAAACCACGGCTGCCCAGTTGCTCAATGAGTGTTCCGCAGAGGAGTTGGCTGAGATCTTTTGGCGTTACGGGGAAGAGAAGTCAGCCCGAAGGATCGCCACAGCTATCGTCGAACATCGAAAGTCATCGAAATTTCGTACCACCACGGATGTGGCTCAAATCGTCGAGAAGGTCAAAGGACGTGGTTCGCACCGTATTCACCCGGCCACTCGGGTGTTTCAGGCCCTGCGCATCGAGGTCAATCAGGAACTGGCTGGACTGGAGGAGTTTCTGCAACAGGCCATCTCATTGCTGGCTGATCAGGGAAGACTGGTGGTCATCTCCTTTCACAGCCTGGAGGATCGGATTGTCAAGACGGTTTTTCGCAAAGCGGCTGGCAAATGCGTCTGCTTTCGGCCAGCCGAGTATTGCGATTGTCCCCGGGTGGAACAGGTCCGGATTCTAGCCAGAAAACCGGTAACGCCTTCCCCGCAGGAACTCGAGAGCAATCCTCGAGCACGAAGCGCCAAGCTGCGGGCAGTGGAGAGGATAAAACCGCAGAGCACAGACCGCAGACCGGAGAGGACTGACCCGCTGAAATTCCAAATCCCAAATCCCAAATCCCAAACAAATTCCAAATTCCAAATTCCAAATCCGAAACCTGAAACCTGGAACTTGGAACCTGGAACGCGCCCGAAGGGCGCTCCTTGGACTTGGAACTTGGAACCTGGAACTTGAAATGATTGATCTACAACACCAGGAGTTGAGTAACTATCCGATCGGAAGCGACGATCGGGCCACCTTTTCTGAAATTGCCCGCTGGATTAGCGTGGTTGCACTTCTTGTCTGTCTGATCTTGGCCTACGCCTGGTCTCGCAACGAGATCCTCAATGTCCACTACCAGATGGAACGCCTCAGAAAAGGAAGCAACGAATTAGGGGAGATCAACGCCACCCTTCGGGCGGAGCATTCCTCTTTAATCGATCCGGAAAGCGTCTATCGGGAGGCCAGTAAGCTGGGTCTGGTCAGCTCGAACCGCACTGAAGTCAGAATTCTCAATTCCGATCTTGGCACAGTCAAACCCTCGGGTCAGGTGGTGGCACAATCGATGGTGGAGAAGAAGATCTTGCATGAATGAAGTCTTTGAATAGATGGAAGAAGCACAGAACTGCCGTCCTGTCTCGTCTTCTCGGTCTTTACCTGTTGCTGGGGCTGTGGAGTCTCACTCTTGTCGGTCGTCTTGTTTATCTTCAGATCTTCAAGAGTGAGGAATATCGTTTAAAGGCCGAACAGCAGTATTTCGGGTATATCGAGCTGAGTCCCAAGCGGGGCGACATCCTGGATCGTCATCTCGACGAACTGGCCATTAGTGTCAAAATCGATTCTGTGTATGTCCACCCCAGAGAAGTACTCGAACCTCTCCGCACGGCCAGAGCTCTTGCCCCCCTTCTCGAAAAACAGGAACAGGAACTTTATCAAGTATTGATCAGTGATCGGTCCTTTTCCTATCTGGCCCGAAAGATCCCGCCCCGTCAGGCCCAACAGATCCGAAGGCTGCATTTGCCAGGTGTGTACTTTCAAGAAGAGACCGGAAGGATCTACCCGGGCCGGGAATTGGCTGCACATGTGCTCGGTTTTACGGGTGTGGACAACGAAGGTTTGGCCGGCCTCGAATATCTTTACAATGATTCCATCGAGGGAAAGAACACCCGGGTTCATCTGAGCGTCGACGCCAACAGGCACAGCTATGCCAGCGATGCCCGCTGGGGGCAATCGGGCGGGAACACTCTGGTTCTGAACATCGACCGGCCGATACAATACGTTGCCCAACAGGTCTTGGAGGAGGCAGTCCGTTCCAGCCAGGCGGTGAGCGGCAGTGTTGTCGTCATGGACCCACACACGGGTGAGATTTTTGCCATGACTTCTTACCCATTCTTCAACCCGAATCTCTACGCCGATTTTGGGGCAGAAACCCGCCGTAACCGCACTATTTTGGACATTTATGAACCTGGCTCCACCTTCAAACTGGTTGTTTTTTCTGCAGTTCTCAATGAGGGCTTGGCCGACCCTTCTGAGTTTATAGACTGCCAGATGGAGACCTTCAACATAGCTGGAAGACAGTACCGCGAGGCCAGTCAAGGTTTCGGACTTCTGAGCTTCGACGAGGTTCTGGCCAAGTCGAGCAACATAGGAACGATCAAACTGGGCCTGCGCCTGGGAGAAGAGAAACTCTACGAGTACATCAGGAAGTTCGGTTTTGGTGAGAAAACGGGAGTCGATTTGCCCGGAGAGCAGGTTGGAATTCTGCGTTCTCCTGATCAATGGTCGAAGATTTCCATCGGGGCTCTCTCGATTGGACAGGAAGTGGGTGTGACGCCACTTCAGATGTTGCGAAGCATGGCCGCAATCGCAAACGGGGGATATCTGGTCACTCCTCGAGTGGTCCGTCGCGTTTTGACACCCAAGGGAGACGTTTTTCATGAACCTGTGGCCTCCAGAAAACGAATCCTCCGCCTTGAAACCACTGTTCAGATGAAAAAGGCTCTTTCCCTGGCTGTGACGGAAGGAACAGGTGTGGGTGCTCAACTCAACGGATACTCCTCCGCAGGCAAGACGGGAACAGCTCAAAAATTCATCGACGGAGAATATTCCCGCACCAAATATGTTGCTTCTTATGTCGGATTTGCACCTCTTGACAATCCGGTTCTGGCCGCCATCGTCGTTATCGACGAACCCCAAGGAGAATACTATGGGGGGCACTTGGCAGCACCTGTTTTCAAGCAGATCGTGGAACAGTCTCTGATTCACCTTCGAGTTCCTCGGGATCAACCTCTTGGAATGGAAGAGGGACTTCCACAGAGGGCGTCCAGGGAACTTGTGGTCTCCCAAGGTGTCTCAGTAGAGGAAGAGCAGCTTCCGCTGGAGCAGCTGGCGGAAACGGTTTTGACACTCATTCAGGAAGAGCCTGTAAATCAGAAACCGAGAAACACAATCACCGTGGAAACAAATCCGTTTCCGATGCCCGACTTTTCAGGATTGAGCTTAAGAGAAGTCGCCCGGCGGTGTACGAGTCTCGGCCTGCGCTTAAAGGTTTCCGGCAGCGGGGTAGCGATCGGCCAGAACCCGCCGGCACGGAGTAAAGTCTCGAAAGGTAGGGTCTGTGAAGTCATTTTCTCCAGTAGCAGCAAAGATGCGTCTTCAAGAGTTGCTCTCTATTCAGACGGTTCTGTCGCTGCGAGAGCCCCATAAGGAAATGAACCCCGAAATTCGGTCACTCGATTACGATTCTCGCCAGGTGAAAGACGGTTCACTTTTCTTCGCCATTGAGGGTGCCCAGACAGACGGGCATCTCTATATTGGTGAGGCTCTTGAAAAGGGTGCCGTGGCGGTTGCTTCGCAACAGGATCCACCGTCCGGTCCAACGACGGTGCCCTGGATTCAGGTGGAAGCGATCAGGCCTTTTATGGCGTCGCTGGCGGATCACTTTTATCAGCAGCCCTCCCGCCAACTCCAACTCGTTGGGATCACCGGAACCAATGGAAAGACAACGACCACCTTTTTGATTCACTCGATTCTGGAGCGTCAGGGTCCCGCGCTGCTCATGGGGACGATCAAGACCCAAGTGGGGGAATGGCAGGGGGAATCAGAGCGAACCACTCCCGAGGCGGTGGATATTCAGGAGATCCTGGCTCAGGCTGTGCAATCCGGATGTCGCACGGGGGTCCTGGAGGTTTCCTCTCACGCCCTTTTCTTTCATCGAGTGGATCAATGCTCGTTCCCCGTGGCCGTCTTTACCAACTTGAGCCAGGACCACCTCGACTTCCACGGCAGTCTGGAAGAGTACTTCCAAGTGAAGGGCCGGCTCTTCCAAACCGCTTACAATCCTGGCCTCAAATACGCTGTGTTGAACGCGGATGATCCCAGAGTGGCCCGTATCCAGCTCCCGCCCGAAACTGAGTCGGTCACCTTCGGAGTTTCTGAAAACAGCGACGTCTACCCGGTGGCCCACAAAACTTCCATCGAGGGCATCGAAGCGGAGCTCCAATTCTTCAATCGGCGACTCTCCCTGTCCAGCCCCTTGGCAGGCCAACACAACCTGTACAACATCATGGCTGCCGCAACGGCAGCCAGTTTGTTAGGAGTTACTGATGAGCAGATTTGCCAGGGCATCGCACGATTGGACCGGGTGCCAGGGCGCTTTGAAAAAGTGGATATCGACGACCGGCCTTTCACCGTCATCGTGGATTACGCACACACGCCCCATGCGTTGGAAAACGTTTTGAAGCTTTGCCGCCAACTCACCCAGGGACGCATTCTCTGCGTTTTTGGGTGCGGGGGAGATCGGGATCGAACCAAGCGTGCCAGAATGGGAACCCTTGCGGTGAGCCACGCTGATTGGTCCATCGTCACTTCGGACAATCCTCGATACGAAGATCCCGAGAGGATTCTGTCGGAGATCCAGGATGGAATACCGGCTGATTCCAACAACTACGAAATCATCGTGGACCGCCGTGAAGCGATCAGCAGGGCTCTGGAAATGGCTCAACCGGGGGATCTTGTTCTGGTGGCTGGAAGGGGACATGAGACCTATCAGGAAGTTGAAGGCCGCAAGATCCCCTTCGACGATCGAGAAGTGGTCAAGGAGGTCTTTTGATCGAACTCTCTGTTGCTGAAGTTGTTGATGCGATAAAAGCTTGCCCACAGGGAAAGGGTGCTTCTCATGTCCGATCTCCCTTTCCTTCGGTCTCCATTGACAGTCGCACCCTTCGAGCGGGGGAATGCTTTATCGCCATTAGCGGTGAGCAGTTTGACGGTCATGAGTTTGTGGAGGAGCGCCGTGCATCCGAGCGGACACACCCTCGCCGGAACGCTCACCTTGCCCAACGAGAAAGAGTTCGGCCCCGGGCCGTATCCCGCCGCCGTACTGATCACCGGCGGCGGCCAGGAGGACCGAGACTATACATCGCTGGGCCACAAGCCCTTTCTGGTAATCGCGGATTTCTTGACCCGCAAGGGCATCGCCGTGATGCGATTCGACGATCGCGGCGTCGGTGCTTCGAAGACGACGGATCATACGCCGGTGGGTAAGGAGTCCACCAGTTACAAGAACGCCACGGACACCGCCGCGGTCGTACGACGGCTGCGCGAAATCGATGAGATCGACCCCGCCCGAATCGGTCTGATCGGACACAGTGAGGGAGGGCTGATCGCACCGCTGGTCTACGGCATGGACGACAAGATCGCGTTCATCGTGCTGCTCGCCGCCCCCGGTGTCAGGGGCGATGAGCTTTTTGGCAAGCAGCTGGCATTGGAACTTGAAGCGCACGGGCTGGAACCGGCGATCGTCGAGAAGCTGTCTGCCGCTTTCTCGAACCTTACCAGCCTGATCGTCGCGGACGCATCTCGCGAGCGGATCGACCGATCAATCGAAGCACTGGCCAGGCTGCACCTTCAAGCTGATG
>JAZFTY010000411.1:0-4234 GCA_036446935.1 Acidobacteriota bacterium
CTAGGGTTCCATACGCATTTGCAGGAAGTGCGGGGTCTGGCAACGTAAATATGGCTGTCCTTTCATCTGTTGTCTATGCAACGGCGGCTACAGCAAACCTTCGGGCACCCTTTAAGTGTGCCGATGAGGTGCGGGCTCTGGCCTCGTGGATGACCTGGAAGTGTGCTATTGCAGACTTGCCCTTTGGCGGTGCCAAAGGAGGCATCGTCTGTGATCCCAAGACACTGACCACAAATGACCTTCGCAGGATCACCCGGCGCTACATTGCCGAGCTCGGCGATAACATCGGTCCCCACACCGATATCCTGGCTCCTGACGTCAATACCAACGCTGAGACCATGGCCTGGATCTACGACACCTATGAGATGATGCACCGGGGCCAGAACAATCTGGGAGTGGTGACCGGAAAGCCCGTCGATCTGGGTGGATCCCTGGGCCGTCGCGAGGCCACTGCCCGCGGGTGCCTCTTTGCCACCCAGATTGCCTTGGGGCGGGGAATTGTTCCAGGCCTGGAATCGGTGAAGGGTGCCTCGGTTGTGGTTCAGGGGTTTGGGAATGCCGGATCCATTGCGGCGGAACTGTTCGCGGAAGCGGGTGCCTCGATCGTGGGCGTCAGCGATTCGAAAGGAGGCATTTACCAGCCGAAGGGATTCGATCCGACCGCTGCTCGCAAACACAAAAAGAAAACTGGCTCGGTGGTGGGCCTGTCCAATACCAAGAACGTGAGCAACGAGGAACTCCTGGCCTTGCCCTGCGACATCCTGATCCCTGCGGCACTGGAGAACCAGATCCGTTCCGATAACGCCGATCAGGTGCGAGCGCGTTTCTTGGTCGAGGCGGCCAACGGGCCCACTACCCCAGCAGCTGACCTGATTCTCTTTGAAAAAGGCATACCGGTACTCCCCGACATACTCGCCAATTCAGGCGGCGTTACCGTGAGCTATTTCGAGTGGGTCCAGAACGTCGAGAATGAGCAGTGGGATGAAGATATAGTGAATGAGAAACTGAAGATCAAAATGCAACGGGCGACGGAAGCCGTTATCGACAAGCAAAAGAAGATCAATGACTCCCTGGACGCTCTGGAGAAGAAGAGAAAGAAAAAAGATCCTTCGGGAGAGCCCCTTCAACCGGTGAATCTGCGCATTGCAGCCTATGTCCTGGCCATCGAGCGGGTCGCTAAGGTGACTTTAGAGCGGGGAGTTTGGCCTTGATCCGGTTCCCCCTCTGGGACACTCTTTGAGGGGTCATCCCGAAAAGTGCGGTTCCACCGGCTTGCCCTCCGCGTAATCCTTCAAAACATGCATGAGGTGGCCCCAGGTGGTGTTGCACCTCGGGTATTCTCCCTCCGTTGAAGCCCAGCCTTTGTGGGCAAAACGCAGATCGGTCCCGCCACCCTCAGTAGGCTCCAGTTCCCAGGTGAGCTGGGTTCCCTCCCATTCCTGAAGGTCTCCCTGACACAACCAGGCAACCCTTTTCCCGGGAACCAGTTCCTCGATACGCATGCGGAACACAATCGTGCCCTGGACGAATTTGAAGACGGCCACGCTCCCAATTTCGGGTGAGGCACTACTGTCCCGGGTCCACCAGCTCTGCAGACCCTCTGAGAGTGTTAGGGCGTCAAACACTCGATCGGGGGCAGCATCGATGGTAATCCTATGCTGGATGGTGGCCATGACATGTTCTCCTCTCTTCCAAGTATTGTTTCTAGAGCCCGGATTATGCATAGGTTCTTGTCACGAAGCGACGAAAGCGACGACCTGACAAGGCGTGCGACAGAGGCCCCCGCAAACGTACTGTACGGTACGTTGAGGAGGCCGACCGAGTGCAACGCAGTCAGGGCGGATGATTTCGTCGATGCAGTAGAGAATTTATGCATAATGCGGGCTAGACTAACTTTTGGAATAAAGACCTCTCCTATGGGCATTTCTAATAGGTGAATAGGTGAATAGGTGAAAGGAGGGTTTTTATGAGTACGGCCCAGGTTCAATGTGAGGAGTTGGTGAGTGTGGACCGTGTTTGGCACTTGAGGCAAACGGGCCTCATGGACGGGCTCCCGCTCTCTGATCTCAATGCTGTCCTGTCTGCTTGTATCGACAGAATTTACTCGAAGGGAGAAGTCATCTTCGATCAAGGAGATCCTGTCGATTCGCTCTTTATTCTCAATCGCGGATGTATCAGGATTTCCGCTGTTAACCCCGATGATCGGGAGAAGATCCTGGCTATTTATACGAGTGGCATTCTGGGAGACAACCTGCTGGGCCCCAAGGAACATTCCGAGGCTCGGGCCACCGCTCACGAGGAGTCCTGGGTATCGATTATCTCGCGTGAGCAGTTTATGCTCCTGATTCAGAAGAGGGTGGCCATCGCCCTCAATTATGCAAAGATCTTGAGCCAGAGACTGTTTGAAGCTCGGGAAGACATCAAGTCCCACAGTTTTCTGGACACCGAGTCTCGACTGGCCAAGGTACTCCTCAGCTTGGCTGAAAGACATGGCAAGCCTCTCTTGGGAAATGGGGAAATGATCAAGCTCAAGATTTCACTCTCCCACGAGCAACTGGCTCAATTGGTGGGGGGAAATCGACCCCATGTATCCATGATGATGTCAAAATTTAAGAGGAAGGAGTGGATCCATTACCAGGGACGAAAGCTCCTGATCCATCGGGAAAAGATGGCAGGTTTGCTGCAACCTCCCGATAACGGTGTTCCATCTCCTCAATGACCCAAGCGTGAAGCTGAATCGGAGTCGAAAAGAGAAGGCCCAGTTTCTTGAGGAAGCGGTGCCCCATATGCAGTCCCTTTATCGAGTTTCGTTGAGTATGACTCAGAAAAAGGATTTAGCCGAAGATCTGGTACAGGAGACCTACCAGCAAGCCTGGAAGTCCTTCCGGGGCTATAGCCCCGGTACCGATTGTAAGGCCTGGCTTTTCCGGATCCTGTTTCGGCTTCGCAATAAGCAATTGCGGCAGGCACGGTGGTGGAAACCCGTGGATATTGAGGAGGTTCCCGAAAGGTTATTGGCGGTGCAACCCGATTTTCAAAAGAATGTTGAAGGCGGAGAGGTGTTGAGGATCCTCCAGTCCCTTCCGGTGCATTATCAAACGGTGCTGGTTTTGGCGGACATCGAAGAGTTTCGGTATCGTGAGATCGCTCAAATGCTCAAACTGCCGATGGGAACGGTTATGTCGCGTTTGAACCGGGCACGAAGTCTCTTTCGTGAGAAATTCTTGGAAGAATCTAGGGAGAGTGCATGAAACAGGTGAGTGGATTTAAGTCCAAAGAATGCAGGCATGTTCAGAAACTCATGGATCACTTTCTGGCAGGGGAGTTGACGGTTGAAAGCAGCCAGGAAATTTTATTGCATCTGGAGAGTTGTTCGACCTGTCGCCAGGAAGAGAAGTCACGACTCAGAGCGCGCCGGGCCTTGAACCAAGGCTGGAGTTCCCAGCCGGTGCCGCCTGACCTCGAGAAGAAAATCATGGATGGGCTGGAAACAAGGGCCAGCACTGTACCTGCATTTCTTCTGCGGATGGCAGCGCTCATTCTCATGACCCTCGGTTTAGGCGTCTTGCTGTTGTTCTGGCTCGGCCCCGACTCAGGAACCCTGATGGCACAAGCCCACTATGATGGGATCGTCGGTGACCATCTGAACTGTTCCGGCCATCAAACTCCTCCAGAGGCCGTGTTGCCACTGGATTCTGTTCTGACCCGCATTGAGACAGTTCTTTGGGAAATGGGTGATTCCTATCGACTGCTGGAGACAAGATTTTGCCGTGTGGGGGAGGTGGAGATCGTTCACTATGTGTTTGAGGGGCAAGGAGGGCAGATATCGGTGATTCTGGAGGGAAGGTCGACCCTGGAGCACCTGGCTCTTCAAGGGAATGAGCCGGAGAGAACTCTGGACGGCGTGAGAGTCATCCTTCTTCAGCAAGAGCAGGAGCTGGTGACGCTGGCCGGTCTGGAGACGCCAGGCTACTTCGTCTACCTGGTGGGTGCAGAAGAGGAGCAAACCTTGCAGTTGGCCGAGAGGCTCATCCCCTCCCTTAAAGCCGCATTGTGAAGGCCCGTGGGCTAAAGCCCACGGCTCTGACTGCTTAGCACAAACGACTCAGCCCAACCGTTGCCAACCGATACCCTCGAAATCGGTATCAAACACCTCAGGATGAATCATCTCGGCGAGGATCTGCAGCGATTCCACGAGACGGGGGCCGGGACGATTGAAGTATTGATTTCCGTC
>JAZFTY010000412.1:0-3704 GCA_036446935.1 Acidobacteriota bacterium
TGCTGATGCCGGAGGCGAGGATCTATTGACAACAGACAACAGACAACAGACAGCTAACCCTTTTTCGATAAAACACGGTAGATCAATTTTCCAAGGTCGGCGATAACATGCCAAGGAGACAAGCAGCACCGGGAGGTGCCATTGGAATCGCTGGCGCCGGACGTATGGCCCAGGCACTCGGTCGACTCTTGTTCCAACAGGGTCTGCCGATCGCGGTTGTGGCCAGTCGATCGCGATCCAGTGCGCAGCGAGCTGCCCGCTTCGTAGGTCCTTCGGTTCGAGCTGTAGACTATGCGCAGCTGCCCGCCCAAGCCGAGCGTCTGATTTTGGCTGTTGCCGACGATGCTTTGGCCGGGGTAGCAGGGACTCTGGAGGAGGCGGGAATGGATAGAGGGTTGATCATCCACACCAGTGGAGTCTGGGGCCCGGAGATCTTGTCTTGCCTTGCCAAGCAGGGAGTCTCCTGTGCGTCGATGCATCCCCTTCAGACCGTCACCCATCCGAAACAGGGGGTAGAGAAGCTGCCGGGCTCGACTTTTGCTATTGCTGGCAGAGGAAAAGCAGCACTCTGGGCCAAAGAATTGGTGAAGTTGCTCGACGGCCAGGTTTTGACCATCAAGCCCCGGGCCAAACCCTTGTACCATGCTGCGGCCGTGGTCGCCAGCAACTATATCGTCGCTGTGATCGACGCAGCTTTGCTGATGATGTCCAAGGCGGGCGTAGCGGAACGCCAGGCACGAAAAGCTCTCGAGCCGCTTGTACTTGCCGCCGCTCAAAATGCCCTGAGCCGTGGCCCGGTTGAGGCCCTGACGGGACCCATCGAGCGGGGCGACGGGCAAACCTTAGCCGCCCATCTGAGCGCCTTGGAGGCTCTTCCGGAATCGGTGCAGGGCCTCTATCGGGCAGTGGGTCAGCACACCGTCCAATTGGCTCGGAGAAGGGGTCTGTCGAAAGCCCAGGCCACCCAGCTGGAAAAACTCTTGGAGGGAACATGAGCGAGTCGAAGAAGCGGGTTCGTGTTCCCGCCCTCAAGGAGAAGAAGCTGCGCGGTGAGAAAATCACCGTGCTTACGGCCTATGACTACGCCATGGCGGGCCTGATGGATCGTGCAGGCATCGATGTGCTGCTGGTGGGCGACTCCCTGGGCATGGTGGTGCTGGGGCATGAAGATACGCTCTCGGTGACGATGGAGATGATGGTCGAGCACACCCGTGCCGTGGCACGGGGCACCAAGCATGCCCTGGTGGTCAGCGACATGCCTTTTCTCAGCTACCAGGTGGATGTGGGGGAAGCGGTTCGCAACGCCGGTCGACTCATCCAGGGTGGGGCCGCAGCGGTCAAGATTGAAGGGGGAAGCAGTGTCATCGAAGTGGCCCGCAGGCTCGTTGCCATCGGTATCCCGGTGATGGGCCATCTGGGTCTTACCCCGCAGTCCGTTCATCAGCTGGGTGGTTTCCGCCCTCAGGCCCAAACCCCGGAAAGTGCCGATCTTTTGCTCGGGGAGGCCAAGTCGCTGGAGGAGGCGGGTGTTTTCTCGATCGTCCTGGAATCCATTCCCCCAGAGCTGGCCGAACGGGTGACCTCAGAGCTGGCCGTCCCCACCATCGGAATTGGAGCCGGACCCCACTGCGACGGGCAGGTGCTGGTGAGCTATGACACCTTCGGCCTGTTCCAGGGGAGTGTTCCGCCCTTTGTCAAACAGTATGCACAACTGGGAGATCAAATTCTGGAAGCCACCCGGGCCTACATCGAAGATGTAAAAAACAGCCGTTTCCCTACCCTGGAGAAAGAGCAGACATCGGACAGAAAGAACCCCCGGTGAGCACCCAGCTGGTTCAGACCATCGCAGAAATCCGCAAGCGATTGGAACCTTTTCGCAGTTCCCAGATCATCGGTCTGGTCCCCACCATGGGGGCTCTGCACGCCGGCCACCAGAGCCTCATACAACAGGCTCGCAAGGAGGCGGACTGCCTGGTTGTGAGCATCTTCGTCAACCCCCTGCAGTTCGGACCCAAGGAGGACTACACTCACTATCCGCGCACGCCGGAAGCCGATCTCGATTTCTGCCGCAACCTGGAGGTGGATCTCATCTTTGAGCCTGAGGTCGAGGAAATGTACCCCACTCCTTCGCTGACTTCAGTGGAAGTCACTCGCATTACCGATCATCTCTGTGGCCCTTTTCGGCCAGGCCACTTCAGTGGAGTGGTCACGGTGGTGGCCAAGCTGTTCCACATCATCCAACCCCAGCGAGCCTACTTTGGTGAAAAGGATGCCCAGCAATGGAGGGTCATTGAGCGGATGGTGTCTGACCTCGATCTGGGCGTAACCGTGGTGGCGGTGCCTACCGTCCGTGAGTCGGACGGCCTGGCGGTCAGCTCCCGAAATCAGTACCTCAGCCCCCAAGAGCGTCGTGTGGCTCCTATTTTGTACCGAGCCCTGCAGGCGGCCCAACAGGCGATCGCAGAAGGAGTTCTGGATTCCGGGGAGGCTCGAAAACGTGGGTTAGCAGTGTTGGAGCAGGATCAAAGCGTCAAAGTCGAGTATCTGGAGATCGTAGATCCTGAAGAGATGCAGCCGGTGGAGCGAATCACTGGTCCGGTTCGGGTGGCAGGCGCCATCCGCATCGGTGCCATTCGCCTTATCGACAATCTGCTCACTGCCCCATAACCTGCACCGCCACCTCGCGGGTACGCGGCCCATTATCAAAATCGAGCACGACGATCTGCTGCCAGGTGCCCAAACGCATTTTGCCGCTGACCACCGGAACCACCAGAGAAGGTTTCAAGAGTGAAGCGCGAACGTGTGAGAAGCCGTTTCCATCATGCCAGGTCTGTTCATGGTGGTAGTCACGGGTGGGGGGAGCAAGTTTGTTGAAAAGGTCCTCCAGGTCCTTGACCAAGCCGGGCTCGTACTCCACCACCGTGATTCCGGCGGTAGAACCGACCACGAATACCGTCACATTTCCACTTTCAATCTCACTTTCGTTCACCTGGCTTTGCACCTCATCGGTGATGTTCACCACATGGCAGAATCCCTCTGTGTTGAGGTGTAATGTCGAATTCTTGATGATCATGGGGTCCACATTATCGCAAAATCCAGTTGACCCCAACTAGAAGGGTGGCTGCATTAATACCTAAATTTTCTCCCGCCGTGCCGGCATTCGAGATGTGGTGATTACGAAACTCGAATACCCAGGTGGGTCCCTCTTGGGGGATCAACCGGAGTCCCGCGCCGAAAAGAACCTGGAAGTTGAAAATTCGGTCGATTTCCACGACCTCTAAAGAGGTCCAAATCAAGCCGGCTCCAGCATTAACGAATGGAACCCAGCTTCGATTGTTCCAGAAGTGGTAACGTCCGGCCAGCCCTGCCAGTCCAGCGGAAACAGCCGCTTCCGGCTCATGATAAAGCAGCAGCGTGGCCTCTCCATAGAGTTCCAGTCGATCGGTTACAAACCACCCCATCTGAGGGTGGAAGGCGAAAAAAGCAATATCGGTGCTGGTGTGACCATATCCTGGAAATCCAGCAGACCAGGAATGCCCCCAGCCCCAAGTCAGACCTTTGGTCCGGCTTTCCGAATCAAAGCGATCGTCTGCTGCCCAAACGGGAGAGAGGGCGAGACAAAGAAAGAGAGAAAGAGAGAAGATTTTGGAGATCACTTTTCCGCCGGGCCCATTATACTCGTGTTTGTGGCTACCGGCTCACCC
>JAZFTY010000413.1:0-2073 GCA_036446935.1 Acidobacteriota bacterium
AATGCGGTCGGGTGGGTTGTTCGCTCTGAGGCGATCGAACACGACGGCAAATCCCTCCATTCAGTTGCTATGGAATTCCTTCAGTTGGAAGCGAAAGAACAGAATCAATTTCTACTGTTTCTGCTCAATTGCTTCAGTGATACCTAGCCCGGATCATGCATAAATCCTTACTGCAGCGGCGAAATCACTCGTCCTGACGGTGTTTCGCGACCCGCAAGCGGGTGCCCCCGGCCTCCTCGGCGTACTGTACAGTACGCCTGCGGTGCCCTCTCTTCGGGTGTGGCGCAACGCACTCAGGCCGGCGCTTTCGTCGCTTCGTGACGAGAACCTATGCATAAACCGGGCTAACCCGGAAGGAATCGAACTCTTTTCGGCCCTTTCAATCCTTGAAGCCCTCCGAGTCCCGAAGCTCACGCAATCATTTTCGGGGTTCACTGACCCTAGACTTGTTTCTGGGTTTAAACTCAATATAATTTCCCCCTTATGGTAAGAAGAGTCCGTAAATTGCTCTATGAACTCTCGGGCCAGGGATCTCTATTCAAAGGCGATGAGCAACTCCTGAAGATTCCGTACGATCTCAAGTTTTTCCAGGAAGTGATTATCACAGGGGGTGAGGAGCGTATTACAGGCCTGACCGACTTTTCCGGTTCTCTGTTACCTGGCGACCAGTACCAGTTGGCGATGTTGATTGGCCATGAGCTGACCCTTCAAATGGAAGACGGTCGCTGTCTTGAGGTCACGGTCGTCAGCAGCACGGGAAACCTTCACAAGCGCGGAGAGATCTATAAATGTAATGGCTCCCCGTGACTTTGGTCCCCTGGTTGAATCTGCGTGGCTTGAGGAACACCTTCAGAAGGAGAACCTGCGCATATTTGATACCACCTCTTTTCTGATCCGCCTCCCTGGGGCTCCCTATCGCATCAAGAGCGGCATCGAAGAGTTCCTGAGAGGTCATATTCCTGGTGCCGGCTTTCTCGATCTCAATGGAGAACTCTCAAACCGAGCGAGCCCTTTTCCCTTCATGATTCCCAGTGCCGAGCAATTCGGTGCGGTGGTTTCTGAGAAAGGGGTATCCGATGACTCATGGGTGGTCCTTTATAGCAGGGGTAATATGATGTGGTCGACGCGGGTCTGGTGGATGTTTCTCTCCTTCGGTTTTGACCGGGTGGCGGTACTCGATGGGGGTTGGGACAAATGGCAGCGGGAGTCACGTCCTGTCAGCTCCCGACCCTGTGCCTACCACTCTGGGACATTTACGGCCACCTCAAGGCCCGACCTGATTGCCAACCGGCAGGAGGTTGAACGGGCCATCGGTGAATCCGGAGTGTGCACCCTCTGCACCCTTTCTCCGGAAGTCTACCAGGGTACCAGTGAGAGACATTCCGGAAGGCCCGGACACATCCCCGGCAGCCTCAATGATTACTACAGGAATCTGGTCGATCCCGACACAGGCACCTTCCTGGGTCCAGCCGATCTCAGAGAACGGTTTGCCACCCTCGGCGTTTTTGAAAAGGACCGGATCATCACCTACTGTGGAGGAGGCATTGCCTCAACCTTAACTGCCCTGGCATTGCGCTTGGCAGGCCATCAGGACGTGGCCGTCTATGACGGGTCCCTACGGGAATGGGCAGCTGACCCGAAGTTACCCCTGGAATTGTGAAGGGGGAGGAGTTCGTTGTGGGCTAGTGGACTGAAGAGGAGCCTGCCGCCTCGGCGGTCTGGGGTTCCTGCGGCACCATCCCGAAATGCTTCAAAAAATTGATGGTTTTTCCTGCCGCACCCACAAAGCGAATCTGGCACTTCACAAACTTGCAATTCGTCCAACTGAAGTCTCCTCCACTAAAGATGAGAATGCACTGGATAATGGTGCAATTCTCAAAGTGATGGCCGTCCATCTGGAGAACAGTGTTTTCTAATTCTTGATCAGCGATGACCTTCATGGTTCGAAATCCGGACTTACAGACTATCCAAAAAAGGCGCTTTCCACAAGAAATGTGGAAACGTTGTGAAAACGTTGGGCAGCAGGCAGCGTGGTGAAGTCTTTTAGCGTCTTGCACGCAAAGAGTGCATTTC
>JAZFTY010000414.1:0-2238 GCA_036446935.1 Acidobacteriota bacterium
GTCACCCGTCGAGTGCCTTGTCGCGTGGTGCCGTCAGACAGGGTGACGGGACCCTGCAGGTAGCCGGTCAGCACGGCCGTCGTTCCGTAGAGTTGAACCTCCAGATGCCGAAGCACGCCTGCCACGGAGGTGAAACTGGGCTGAGTGGGATCTCTGCGACCACGATCAAACATGGCTTGGCGGGACTTCTTTTCCGCCTCAAGAGAATCGTTTCGGGTCAGGAGTCCGCCGTTGGGACCAAAGGCGGTGTGACCCGGAAGGTGTTGTTCCACGAAGGGGTCGATCTGTCCTGTCCTGGACAGGGTGATATGCCTGAGGTAGGCCGCCTTAACGTCTTCCGCGTCATCAGCCCGTACCTTGGCTGTCAGGGCCACCCCTACCAGAAACATCGCCACCAGGGCCATCAATCGTTTCATGCGATACCTCCTCAAAAGCGAACAGTTAGGATGGCAAAAACGAAGCCACACAGGTAAACGTCGTGCTGCCCGTTCGGTTCGGGTCAGCCACTGGCTGACCCCTACGGGCGGATTGTATCGCTGGGGAACTGGGGGATCAAGAAGGGGGACGAGACACTAAGAATCCTTACCCATGAGAAGACGAAGTTCTCCGGGGAGTACACCGTCTGCCTTGGCTTTATTCTGAAGGGCTTGGTAGGCGGCCCGGGCAGCTTCAACTTCCTGTCGGCTGATTCCGAGCTCCTGTTGGGTTTCCTGCAGCTGCGATTGTATTTTTTGCTGTGTGACACCGTCGGAATTTCCCAACCATTGGTCGCGCAGGAATTTCATTTGGAGCTGAAGGAGCCGATCTCGATTCTCAGCACTCTGCAGGGCAGTCCTGGCCTTATCGAATGATGCCTCCAGGGAAATTTCTTCTGACTCGACCGCCTCGCTAGCTTCTGCAACAGGCTCAGAAGCGGTAGCTATACTGACAAGACCTTCCATTTCCTCTATGTCTCTGTTGGTGAGGATCTTAACTTCCTCCGTGATACTGGCTCGGCGCTCACGCTCCCGGCGGGCAGCCTCCACCAGAGAAAGCGCTTCGGTTTCCTGGGCCAGACTCCAGGCGGGGGAAATAAAGAGCAGCAGAAGGATAATAGGGATCATAAATGTCCTTGTAAGTTATTGGTATAGACTATATATATCTTATCATAGAGTCTCTTTCTTCACTGTTTCCGGAGAGGGGAAATCATGGCAAATATTCGACTTAGAGTGATGCTGATGGCCTTTGGAGTGGCCTTGTCCTGGATGTGGGCATGGGGCGATTCCCTGTGGGCTCAGGAACCCGTTTACGACATTGTGATTCGTGGCGGGAGAATCGTGGATGGCACTGGCAATCCTTGGTTCAAAGGGGATGTGGGCATTCAGGGAGGACGTATCACGGCAGTCGGTTCCATCAGTAATGACGCCCGGCGGGTCATCGATGCCGAAGGTCTTGTAGTAGCCCCGGGCTTTATTGATCTGCACACCCATTCGGACCTGCCCCTTTTGCGAAATGGAAACGCAGAGAGCAAGATCAGACAAGGTGTGACTCTCGACGTGTTGGGGGAGGTGGGTAGTGTTGGACCCCGTGATGGTCTGGACAACGAAGACCGTGGGGGGGGGCAAATCATCGATTGGACCACCTTCACCGGCTATTTTGACCGGGTCCAGGAGCAAGGAATCGCCATCAATATCATTTCCCACGTTGCTGCAGATCAGGTGCGGCGAGTGGTCATGGGGCACGACACAGGAGTCTCCACCTCAGCTCAGTTGGAGCGGATGAAGAGTTTGGTAGCCCGTTCCATGGAGGAAGGCGCATGGGGTCTGGTGACTCGCTTCAGCAGCGGCGGTCCGGCCCATCCCCAGGAGATCATCGAACTGGCCCGGGTGGCTGCTTCCTACGGCGGTAACTACGCCAGTCACATTGGGAGTGAGGGATTCGAACAGGAAAAGGAAATTGACTTTGCCATTCGTGTAGCTGAGGAAGCCCGCATTCCGGTTCACATCTTTCACTTCAAGGTTCGGGCCCGTGAAAACTGGGGCACCATGGATCGGTTTGTTCGCCAGATCGAATCGGCACGCTCCCGCGGACTGGACATCACGGCCAACCAATATCCCTATACTGCCATGTTCCACGGCTGGAACGCGTTTTTTCCCCTTTGGGCGCGGGAAGGGGGACCCGAGAAGTTTGCCGAGCGGCTCAAGGATCGGGCGGTTCGCGAGAGGATCAAACGAGACCCGGATTTTATAGCCTGGGCAC
>JAZFTY010000415.1:0-3212 GCA_036446935.1 Acidobacteriota bacterium
ATCTGGAGAGGGACGGGATTTCCATCAATCGTTGCCCGGAAGGTGGTCGCTTCAAGGTAGAGGGGGAAAAGGTTTCCTGTTCACTCCACTCAGGCTAACTATTAGTCCTTCTCTCGAAGCCCTTTTCGAATGATCTTTCCCGTCACCGTCTTGGGAAACTCATCGATGAACTCGATTTCCTTGGGGACCTTATAGGGAGCAATCAGTTCACGAGTCATTTTCCGGAGCTCTTCTCCCAGTTCTTCCGAAGGGCTTTGGCCGGGTCGAAGGACAACGAATGCTTTAACCAGCTGGCCTAAAATCTGATCCTTCTTTCCCACGACCGCCGCTTCAAGCACGGATTGGTGCTCTTGCAGGGTATCCTCGACTTCTTTCGGACTGATCAAATAGCCGCGACTCTTGATCAGATCATCCGATCTTGAGACAAACCAGAAGAAACCCTCTTCGTCGATGTAGGACATATCACCCGTGAGGTACCAACCCTTGGTGAATCTGGATTTCCACATTTCTTCCTGGTTTTCGTAGCGTAGGGCCAGGCCCGGGTGGTCTGCACTGATGGCAAGAAACCCCACTTCACCTCTTTCAATTTCATTTCCCTCTTTATCGACTACGGTCACAGGCGGAACTCCAGCGAAGGGCTTTCCCATTGTGCTGAGCTTGACCACGCCGGGTCTGGTGCAACAGAAGATGTGGATCTCGGTTTGCCCCATGGAATCGTAAATCTCACTGTTGAACCGCTTTTTCCAGGTCTTGAAAACATGAGGGGGAAGTGTTTCTCCGGAGCTCAATCCCATCTTCAGGGAGGAGCAGTCCCATCGTTTCTCCGCATCCTCTACCAGAAGCATTCGTTTGAAGATGGTGGGATTTCCAATGAAATGGGTGGCTCCATATCTTTCGATGTACTCAAAGGTTCTCTCCGTGTCGAACCTTCCCTGATAGACGCCTACGGTGGCACCAAAGTAGAAGGGGTAAAAGAAATTGCAACCAAAGGGATACATCCAGTTGACTTCCGAGACCGACAGCGTCACGTCTCCAGGCTGGAGCTGCATTTCAACCTTGGCGATCGGTTCACCGGTGGCGATGAGCCAGCTATGGGCGTGAACAATTCCCTTGGGGGCCGAGGTCGTCCCGGAGGTGTAAAGCATAAATGCTTCGTCGCTGCTTTTGGTGTCTGCACATTCGAGCTCCTTGGAAGCATCCTGGATCATCTCTTCAAAAGGAAGACCCTGGTTGCCCCCTTCACCGATGACAATGATATTTTTGAGCGGCTCGCTGTTCACTTCATCAAAAACAGAGAGGCTCTCAGAGTGGACAATGGCAGCCACGGCCTGGGTGTCATCGAGGATATGCTGGACTTCCCTGGCCCCGAATAAACTGCTGGTGGGAACGGGCACGGCTCCAATCTTCATGCAGGCCAGGATGGAAAAATAGAGTTCGAGGCAGTTCTGAGATCTCAGTAGGACTCGATTGCCCTTTGCAATACCCATGCCCAGCAGGGCATTCCCGATTCGGTTGACCGAGTCTTGAAGTTCGCTCCAGCTTACGGTTCTGTCATCAAAGAGCAGCGCCGGATTGTCGCGATCAGGACCTTCGGCCCACTGATCACAGGCAAGCTGAGCCATATTCGTCTTCTCAGGAATGGAAAGCTCTTGAATCTCACTCATCGTCAATCTCCCCGCTTTGGACGTGATTCAGATTTTAGAATGTAGAGTAAGGAGGTACGGGTGTCAACGGCGATGCGGGCGGAGCTGTGATCAGTTGTAGATTTATGTATAATTCCCGCTAAGAAATGGCAAAAGATTTGAGAGGTTTTCTCACCGAGTATGAACGAGAAAACCCGAAAGAGTTTTGCAGGATCACGAGGGAAGTGGATCCCGAGTTTGAGGTTGCGGGGATACTGACCAAGCTCGAAGAGATGCGAAAGCTGCCCATCCTGCTTTACGAAAACGTCAAGGGATCCTCCTTTCCCGTGGTGACCAATGTCTATTCGACAAAAAAGAAGATTGCAGCAAGCATTGGTGTTGAACCCAGAAAATTCAGAGCCAAGTACCTGGCGGCTATTGAAAATCAGCTTCCTCCCAAGATGGTCACCGATGGCCCCGTCCTGGAAGAGACCATCGCTGAAGATGATTTTGATTTCAAGGACCTGCCCATGATGACCTATCACGAAGGTGATGCGGCCCCTTATATCACTGCGGGAATGGTTTTGGGAAAAGACCCTGAGACGGGACAGGTCAATGCCAGCTTTAACCGCTTGATGTATCAAAGCAGAAATAAAGCGGGAATCTTCATGACCGTTGGCAAGCATCTCCACGAAATGTATTCGCGGATGGAAGATCAGGGAAAGCCTTTTCCGATCAGTATTTCCATAGGCAATCACCCGGCTTGGGCCCTGGGGGCCCTGTATATCGGACCCTACGGGGACAATGAGCTGGGGATCATCGGAGGTCTTTTGGAAAGCCCCGTGGAGATGATCGAGGGGGAGCTGCCGGGCACGGTCTTCCCCGCCGATGCCGAGATTGTTCTGGAAGCGGTGATCGAACCTTACGTCAGGGAGGAGGAAGGTCCGTTTTGCGAGTTTTCCGGGTATGCTACGGGAAAGGGATTAAGGCCAGTGGTGACCGTAAAGTCCGTCCATTTAAGGAAAAATGCCATTTTTCAAGACATTTGTGGAGGACAGCATCGGGAGCATCTGGTGATGGCCACCATCCCCATGGAGGCAAATTTCTATCGAACCATTCAGGGCGCTGTACCCACCCTTGTGGACATTCACGTTCCTGCACCCTTTACCCTGATTATTTCGATCAAGAAGAGATTCCCGGGACAGGCCCAATCGGCCATTCTTGCGGCTTTCTCTTGCGACGTCTACTTAAAGCACGTGATTGTGGTGGATGAAGATGTCCAGATCACCAATCTTCAAGAGGTCCTTTGGGCCGTGGCCACTCGCGTTCAGGGCGATCGGGATATGGTCATCATTCCGGGGGTGAGGGGGTCCTCCCTGGACCCTTCCTGTGGAGAGGAAGGAGTGGTCACCAAGATGGGGATTGACGCCACTGCCAAGCCCTCTCTTTCAGCCTTCCCCAGGAGAAACAAGGTTCCCCAGGAAGTTCTGGACAGGCTCCAGCTGGAGAACTACCTGAATTTGGATAACCTTTGAAGGGAGTTGGAACATGACCGAGATCAAAGAGCGCAGTGGACTCAGCAATATCATT